>JANQGN010000733.1 GCA_028277295.1 Rhodospira sp. | reverse complement strand
TCATGGTGGCCAGGGTGCCCTGCCGGATGGTGGTGTTGTCGTGGTCGGCAATGACAAGAATGGCCATGATCAAATCACCTTCGCTTCGTTGCGCAGCTTATCCACCAGGGCGGCCACATCGGGCACCATCACCCCGGCCTGGCGGGCCGGTGGCTCCTCCACCCTCACGGTGGTCAGGCGCGGCGCCACATCCACACCCATCGAGGCCGCCTCGATCGTCTCCATGGGCTTCTTCTTGGCCTTCATGATATTGGGCAGCGAGGCGTAGCGCGGCGTGTTCAGGCGCAGGTCGACGGTGCCGACGCAGGGCATCTTGACCGAGATGGTCTCCAGGCCACCGTCGATCTCGCGGGTCATGGTGGCCGTGCCGTCGCCCATCACCACCCTGGACAGGAAGGTTGCCTGAGGCCAGCCCAGCAGGCCGGCCAGCATCTGCCCGGTCTGGTTGCTGTCATCATCGATGGCCTGCTTGCCCATCAGCACCAGATCAGGATTTTCCTTGTCCACCAGCGCCTTGAACAGCTTCGCCACGGCCAGCGGCTGCAGTTCGTCGTCGGACTTGACCAGGATGCCACGGTCGGCACCCATCGCCAGCGCCGTGCGAATGGTCTCCTGGCAAGCCTGCGGTCCCATGGACACGGCCACCACCTCTTTCGCGGTGCCGGCCTCCTTGAGACGCACGGCTTCCTCGACGGCGATCTCGTCGAAGGGATTCATGGACATCTTGACGTTCGCGGTCTCGACACCCGTGTTGTCCGCCTTGACGCGGATTTTCACATTGTAATCGACGACACGCTTGACGGCGACCAGGACCTTCATGGCTCTCCCTGTACGTTTTCTGCGCGGGCGATCCAGAGCACAGTCGGGGCGGAGTCTGGGCGGACCACGCCGGATGGCTGGGGATCGGGCTCGCGGACCTTGAATGAGGACACCATATGACGGCCACCCCGCCCGGCCCGGGCCAGAGGCCGGGGCCGCGACGGTGCACCGGGTTGTTTCGCGCGGCGCGACGAGCCCGTCAAGGGGAAGACGCGGCCCAAACGCCCGCTTCGGGACGCCTGAGCGACATCCCACTATTGCACTGCAAAATACGGGGTCGCATCGGCGCTGTCAAACAGCGGACGGCCGGAACCAGGGCTCCGAATTCGGATGGACAAACGTTCACAAAGCGCCTTCCGAGAGGAGCGGAGCACCCGATGGAGATCCTTCGGTCGTTTCCCTCCCTCAGGATGAGGTTGTTTTAAATGGACAAACCTCATCCAGAGCACCCAAAGGGTGCGAAGGATCTCCAACGGAGACGAGCAACCTAACGGACCTGTCATCCGAGTGCGGAGCCCTGCGGCCGGAACAGCCCGCCAAATCGGCGCTCGAGGTACGTGATTACCGGTTTTGGTTGTAGCTCTTGACCAGTTCGGTGAGGGTCACGCCGATTTTATCACCCTCGGTGATCACCACCTCGCCGCGCGCCACAAGAATGTCGTTGGCGTAGATTTCCACCGGCTCATTGGTCTTCTGGTCCAGTTCCACCACGGCGCCACGGCCCAGCTTCAGCAACTGATTGACACGCAGGTTGGACTTGCCCAGCACCACGGCGATCTCCACCGGCACGTTGTAGACGGCCTGTTGCTGACCCTTGGTCGACGGTTCGGGGGGCATCGGCAATGTCCTGAACAACGGCAGACGAGGCGACGGGGTGGCCGGGCTCCCTGTTGGCGTGGGCTTCCCGAACACCAACGCCCCGCCCTCGCCGGGACGAAGGGGAGCCTGAGGCTCCTCTTATACAGTGAAACGGTTAAGGTCGCCTTATCGAAATCGCCGTGGCGGTCGCGCGTCTCTTGGAGACTGTCCGGAAAGCCCTGAGAAACACCCCGCACAGCACGCCGTTCGGGGGTCGAGCGCCAACGTATCGCGGGTCTCGAGACGTTTCGGACGGACCCTCAGTGTCTGTCCGAAAAGCCTTGCGGAACACCGTATACGGCATGCTACTCGGGTGCAGGAGCACAATATATTGCGGTTTCCGAGACTTTCCGGACGGACCCTCAGGGCTCGATCAGTCCGAGGGCGATGGCCCGGCTCACCGCATGGGTGCGGTTGGCGGCACCCAGCTTGCGCCCGGCGTTGGCCAGATGAAAGTTCACCGCCGAGACCGAAATGCCCATGTGCTGCCCCAGCTCCCGCGTGGTCAGGCCGCGCGCGCTTAGGGTCAGCACCTCGCCCTCACGGTTGGTCAGACTGGGCACGGCCACCGGGGGATCGGACTCGCTCCCAGCAAGCCGCGTCAGCCGGTCGTGAGCATGGGTGGCGGCCAGGATCAGGCAGGCGCCGTCACTGCGCAGCAGGGCAAGGAAACTCTCGACATCCTGCCGCGACAGCATCAACAGACCAGACGGTCCATACCCCGGGCCGCGGCCAGGCAAGGGAATCGCCAGAACCGCTCGAAACCCGCAATCCTGCAAAGCTCCGTGCAGCCCAGAGGTCCACGGCCCGGCCGCCTGCCTCTTCGTCAGGTCAAGATCGACCAGATCGGGCCGCCGTCGCACCAGCGCCGCGCCCAGCACGGCACACGACAGGCGTCCACCGGTCGAGGCTGCGCACGCCTGCCGGACAGCCCCATCCAGGGAGTCCAGAACACGCACGGCGCCCGAACCATTGCATACGGGAACGGGAACGGGAGCACTGACATGGACCAAGCCGTCGACCTGACGGTTGGCGAAGAACGTCACCATGCCCGACCACAGCCCAGCCACTGTCTCCGCCGACTCCAGCTCGTCCAGGAAGGTGTCAAGCCCCTCGTCGCACAGCATCGATGACTCCAGGAAAGGTCCCCCTCCGGCCGCCTACCTCTGTCCAAGCGTCGATCCTGGTGCACAACACCCTTGGTGACTCACGACCACAGAACGTACGGCCTTTGTCTCTAAATTATCCTTTTCTAAAAGACCTGTACAACTCGTCCGAAAGTCATACCGGGTCGCAACACGCATTTCGCCCGGTTGCCGTAGCGTCCGCCTGGCAAAATCGAGCCCTCCGCCCGCCGCACGGCAAGGCGCCCCCTGGAAAAAGATGTAGGGTTCACCGGCCCCGATCCGGTGACGGGATGACCACGCACGGCCCGGCGGAGTCGCGGTCACGGCGCCACGGGGCGCCGCCTATGGTCTGGGTTCTCTTGTGCGTTCATGACGTGTGGGATCATGACGGAACGCGCGGGCACTCCTGGCGGCTAGCAGTCTGTCGGATTTGGATGTCCGGCCTGTAGGTGGGCTGGGTTTGTTGAGTTCACGCGGCCCTGAGTGTCTGTCCGGAAAGCCTTGCAAAGCACCACAGCGGCTTGCCCGGCCTCGGCCTCCGCCCGGGCCTCGGCTTCCAGGCGTTGGCAGGCCGCATCCAGCTTCGCGCGCAGTTTCTCGCGCCGGGCAATCTCCCGGGACAGCGCCCTATCGTAATAACACTTTTTTGCGCTTCTGGATCAAGGCCTTGCACCCTCGGCGGAGCAAAGCCGCGTCATTGCGAGTCCGCATCTCCTGATGCGGGCGACGCAATCCAC
>JANQGN010000734.1 GCA_028277295.1 Rhodospira sp. | reverse complement strand
CATTCTTCGTCAGTCAAGTCACCTGGACATCGAAGGTGGTCCCGGTTGTACAGAGCCCGGTTCTCGTCCGTCCACATCGCCTCCTCCCTGGCAACTCATGTCCGCCAGGGAATCACGCTATGACCTAGCCATCAAGACAGTTTGGCAACAGGTTGTGCCGACTCATGAACCTTTCGGACAGACACTGAGAGCCCGTCCGGAAAGCCTTTCAAAGCGCCACATACGGTATTCCGTTCGGGTGCAAGAACGCAATATATTGAGGCTCCCGAGACTTTCCGGACGGGCTCTGAGCAGTTACCGGCAGGGCAATCGCATCAAAGTGTCTGAGAGCGCCTTCCTTGATGGCGGACTGTTCGTCCCAGTCTATGAAAAACACACCACATGCAGCCTCAAGATTAGGCCAGCATAGCCGCCGAAAAATAGCCCTGGTCCCATTCACCTGATCGCCCTGCGCCTTCAGGCCCAGTTCTCCGCCCCACAAAACGAAAGCGGGGGGACATCGGCCCCCCCCGCCTCACTCAGTCCAGACTCAGACCCGGCTCAATCCTTCAGCGCGGCCACCCCCGGCAGGGTCTTGCCTTCCAGCCACTCCAGGAAGGCGCCACCGGCGGTGGAGACGTAGGAGAACCGGTCCTCCACGCCCGCGTTGATCAGCGCCGCCACGGTGTCGCCGCCGCCGGCCACGGTCACCAGCTTGCCGTCGTCGGTCAGCGCCGCCGCCGCCTGCGCCACGGCATTGGTCGCCGTGTCGAAGGGCTTGATCTCGAAGGCCCCCATCGGGCCGTTCCACACCAGGGTCTTGCAGCCGGCCAGCTTGTCGGTCACGCCGGTGATGGAGTCCGGCCCAACATCCAGGATCATGCGATCGGCCGGCACCCGGTCCACGGGCACGACGCTGCTCTCGGCGCCGTCCTTGAACTCAGCGGCCACGGCCGCGTCGACCGGCAGGACGATTTCGCAGCCCTCGGCCTTGGCCTTGTCCAGAATGGACCGGGCGGTGTCGGCCATGTCCTTCTCGCACAGGCTGGCGCCCACCTCGGTGCCCTGGGCGAACAGGAAGGTGTTGGCCATGCCGCCGCCGATCACCAGCATGTCCACCTTGGACACCAGGTTGCCCAGCAGCTCCAGCTTGGTGGACACCTTGGCGCCGCCGACGATGGCCGCCACCGGGCGGGCCGGGTTTTCCAGCGCCACGCCCAGGGCCTCCAGCTCGGCCTGCATCAGGCGGCCAGCGGCCGACGGAAGAAGCTGGGCCAGGAACTCGGTGGAGGCGTGGGCGCGGTGCGCCGCCGAGAAGGCATCGTTGACATAGATGTCGCCCAGTTGCGCGAGCTGGCGCGCGAAGGCCGGATCGTTCTTCTCTTCTCCGGCGTGGAAACGCAGGTTCTCCAGCAGCGCCACGTCGCCAGGCGCCAGGCCATTGACCAGGGTCTCGGCGCCAGGGCCAACGCAGTCGTCGGCGAAGGCGACGGTCACGCCGCCCAGGGCCTTGGAGAGCGGCTCGACCACCGGGCGCAGCGACATGTCGGGCACACGCTGGCCCTTGGGGCGGCCAAAGTGGCACATCACGACCACGCAGGCGCCCTTGTCCATCAGATCCTTGACGGTCTGGGCGGAACGGTCGATGCGGGTGGTGTCGGTGACGACGCCGTCACGCACGGGGACGTTCAGGTCGGCGCGCACCAACACGCGCTTGCCGTTCACGTCCAGGTCGTCGATGGTCTTGAAGTCGGGCATGGGGACCTTCTCCGGATCGGTGGGGTCGAGCCCGATCGGTGTCCACGCCCCAGGGCAGGTCCCGGGCGCGCACAAGGCAACCGTCCACCGGACCGCCACCCGTCGTGGCCTGGGACCACGAGACGGGACAAGCCGGGCGGACGGTCCACCGTCGGACCCGCGCGGGCGCGCCCGGACCATCCCGGCCGCGCCCCCCACGGGTGGATCACAACGTCACGGTTACAGGGTCTTGGCCATTTCCACCGCGGTGTCGGCCATGCGGGTGGAGAACCCCCACTCGTTGTCGTACCAGCTCACGACGCGCACGAAGTTGCCGTCGATCACCTTGGTGCCGGTGGCGTCAAACACCGAGCTGAAGTCACTGTGGTTGAAGTCGCTGGACACCAGCGGCGCGGTGTTGACCCCCAGGACCCCCTTCAGCGGGCCCTCGGCGGCCTTGGTCATGGCGGCGTTGATGGCCTCGGCGTCCACGTCCTTGGCCAGTTCGGCCTTCAGATCCACCAGCGAGACATTGGGCGTCGGCACGCGGATGGCCACGCCGTCCAGCTTGCCGGCCAGTTCCGGCAACACCAGGCCCACCGCCTTGGCGGCACCGGTGGAGGTGGGGATGATGTTGTCGGCGGCGCCACGGGCGCGGCGCAGATCCTTGTGCAGGGTGTCCACGGTGCGCTGGTCGCCGGTGTAGCTGTGGATCGTGGTCATGAAGCCACGCACCACGCCAAACTCCTGATGCAGCACCTGGGCCACCGGGGCCAGACAGTTGGTGGTGCAGGACGCGTTGGACACCACCACATGCTCGGCGGTCAACTTGTCATGGTTGACGCCGTAGACCACGGTCAGATCGGCGCCGCTGGCCGGGGCGGAGACCAGCACGCGCTTGGCGCCACCCTCCAGGTGCAGGGCGGCCTTGTCGCGGGCGGTGAAAATGCCCGTGCATTCCATGACGATGTCGACGCCCAGGTCACCCCAGGGCAGCTTGGTGGGATCACGCTCGACGGTCACCTTGATGGGCTTGCCATCGACAACGATGGCGTCGTCAGTGGCCGACACGTCCATGGGCAGGGTGCCGTGCACGGTATCGTACTTCAGCAGATGGGCGTTGGCGGCGGGCGAGCCCAAATCGTTCACCGACACCACCTCAACGTCGCTGCGGCCATTTTCCAGCAGCGAGCGCAGCACCAGGCGTCCAATGCGGCCGAAGCCATTGATGCCAACACGAACAGCCATTCGGGGTTCCTCCTCCGCGACACGGTCCAGGGGACGGTCTGTGTTGTTTATCCTACGATGAGGGAGAGGGGGCGTCCGCCCGAAACGACCGACGCGCGGCGGGTTCAAGACCGCCAAGGCCGAACGCCTGACACCAGGCCGGGGGCGGGTCTGGCGACAGGCGCGCAACCAACCTCGCCCCGGGGGCTTCCCCTCCAGGATGGCGCCACCCTAGCAGAGCACTCGGCATTTTCCCACCCCTCTTCCCGCCACCCACGCCCCGCACGCCTGGATGTCCGACCCCCCGCTCTCACCCTACACCGACCCCCCTCTTTCGGGCGGGGTCGACCCAGCGACGCGAGGCCATCCGCCGGAGATGGCCGTGCATGACAGCACCGTGACATGAGCGTAGGCTGAGCGCTGGGGATGAGGTCGGGCTGGTTACGATACCCGAGCCAGAGACGACCCTGGTGGGGAGGCTGATCCATGTTTCGCACTGCCGAACTGGGACGGAAGGTCAGCAAGGCGGACTTCGAGCGCCAGGAAGAGCCGCTGCGCATTGAGCTGCTGGAGTTGCAGCAACGGCTGCGCGATCTGGACATGCCGGTGATCCTCGTGTTCGCCGGCGTCGAAGGGGCCGGCAAGAGCGAGAGCATGAACCTGCTCAACGCCTGGCTGGATCCGCGCTGGATCGTCACCCGCGCCTACGGCCCGCCCTCGGACGAGGAACGCGAGCGGCCCGAATACTGGCGCTTCTGGCGCGACCTTCCGCCCCAGGGCCGCATCGGCCAGTTCCTGTCCTCCTGGTACTCTCGCCCCTTCATGGCCTACGCCACCGGGACCATCGACGAGGGCAGCTTCGACGAGGAAATGAACCGGGTTATTGCCTTCGAGAAAACCCTGGCCGACGATGGCGCCCTGATCCTCAAGTTCTGGATGCACCTGAGCAAGAAGGCGCAGAAGGCGCGCCTCAAGGCACTGGAGAAGAGCACCCTGGAGAGTTGGCGCGTCACCAAACAGGACTGGCGGCATTGGGAGATGTACGACTCCTTCATGCGCGCCGCCGAACGCCTGCTCGCCCGCACGTCAACAGGCGAGGCGCGCTGGATCATCGTTGAGGGGGAGGATCACCGCTATCGCTCGCTCACGGTGCTGTGCACCCTCCGCGATGCCCTGACCCACCATCTCGAGCGGCACGCCCAACGGCGCGCCGTGAGCCAATCGGCCAATCCCGGCACGTCGTCGGGCCACGTCGACCCCGTGCTGCCGACCGTGATCGGCGGCCTGCCCACCGTCCTGGATACCCTGGACATGACCCAGGCCTTGCCGAAGAAGGACTATCGCGCGGCGCTGTCCGCCGAACAGGGCCGGTTGGCCGTGCTGCACCGCAAGGCTCGCGCCAAGGGTGTTTCCACGGTCCTGGTGTTCGAGGGCTGGGACGCCGCCGGCAAGGGCGGCGCCGTGCGCCGCCTCACCCACGCCCTGGATGCCCGCCACGTCCAGGTGATCCCGATCGCCTCGCCCACCGACGAGGAGCGGGCCCACCATTATCTGTGGCGCTTTTGGCGCCAGTTGGGCCGCGCCGGCCGCGTCACCGTGTTCGACCGGTCCTGGTATGGCCGTGTCCTCGTCGAGCGTGTGGAGGCGTTCGCGGAAGAGGACGAATGGCGCCGCGCCTACGCCGAGATCCGTGATTTCGAGGACCAGTTGGTGCAGGCCGGAATCGTGTTGTGCAAGTTCTGGCTGCATATCACCAAGGACGAGCAGCTTTCCCGCTTCAAGGCCCGCGAAGGCTCTCCCTTCAAGAGCTGGAAGCTGACCGAGGAGGACTGGCGCAACCGAGAGAAGTGGGACGCCTACACCCAGGCCATTAACGAAATGGTCGAGCGCACCAGCACCAACTACGCGCCCTGGACCCTGGTGGAGGCCAACGACAAGCGCTCCGCCCGGGTCAAGGTGGTCAAGACCGTGGCGGACAGGATGGAGGCGGTATTGGGGGGGTGAACGGGATGCGCTCGCTCGGGCCTGTTGGCGGTTTGCCCAGGGGCTTCGCGCCCTCGACACCGCAGACCCGGTTTCGGCCGCTCGCCTTGGCCCGATAAAGCGCTTGATCGGCCCGATCGATCAGGTGGTTGATCGTATGATGCGGATCCTCGGGCACCGTGGAGGCCAAGCCAATGCTGGCCGTCAGATGCAGGGCGGTTCCGTCGGGCAAGGACATGGGGGACGACTCCACCACCTGCCGAATCCGCTCGGCCACCGCCAACGCCCGATCCCAATCGGCGTCCGACAGGAGAACAACGAACTCCTCGCCTCCATAGCGCGCCAGCGGATCGTTGCTCCGCAGGACGCCGGTCACGAGGGTCACGACGTGGCGTAGGGCGTCGTCGCCGACGGCGTGCCCATGCGCGTCGTTCACCGCCTTGAAGTGATCGAGATCGAGAGCCAGAACAGACACGCGGCCTGCCTCGCGGCGACACCGTTTCCAGACGTGTTCCGCAATGGCCATGAACGCCCGGCGATTATAGACGCCCGTCAAGGGATCTCTCGCGGCCTGGGCCTGCACCTGCTTCAGCAGGCTTTCGTTGGAGATGGCCAGGAACCCCATGGCCAGGAGGATCGGAATGGCGATGGACGACAGGGTCGCGGCGTCCATCACCGCCTGGGTTCCGACCAGGGGCGTCCCCATCACATGGGCGATCGCCCAGATCGTCCGCACCAGGAAGAGGAGACCGTGGCCGCCGAAACCGACGATCAGGATAATGCTGGCGACATACCGGCGATTCTCTCCACGAGGCCAGAATGCCCAAACCCCCAAGACGTCGAACACAAATATGCATAAGGATGCGAAAAAAACCCTCATCATAAAATTAACTTCGAAATGAGTATAATATATCATTGCGATACTAAAAATAGAAATAGAAGCAATAAATAAGCCATGCCTTGCTATTCTTTGCATTTTCATAAAATCAAGCGCACCGTTCAACATGATATAATATCCGACCAGAATCAATCCGTTTCCGAATACTGTGGATAACAATAAAGGTAATCCCATGTTTCGAGCGGCGATAAAAAAGACACCCATCGACCCACAGACAAAGGCCAGCGCCCATTCGCGAACACCCGGCAACCGACGACTTGTTCTCCAGACAACAATCATCACAGCCGCAGAAAGGAAGGCTGTTATCGTGGCGACAAACCATAGTACAACCGAGCCAAACATACAGTCACCCCGAGAAAACGAAAAGCCTGGCCTTATAGATCAATAGTTTTCTACAGCTTTGAGAAAAGAGGGACACTAACTTAAGTGGATATTCCGCGCGAACGCGACCATAAAGCCATACCGAAAGGATGGCTTGGTCTTTATTGGCATAGGTATCATGGCAAGCGGTACGGACGTCAATACATCGGTTGATTGGATATACCCTATGGCAATATATACTGTTCAGCAAATCCAAAGATAGACATCTACAGTGATTTCTATTTTTAAGCGATAACCTTATGGTCCCGGAAGAGCGCGATGAGCCGAAGGATTTTCATCGAGGGACATGGATCGTATGCGGCGTGACGCATGCGGCTGCTTCCTCGTGCCGCCGTGACCGGACCCAAGATGGCCGGCGCGTCACCACGAGCCGGCCGCGTCGGCGACAGGGTCGGAGAGTCGGGGCACCGTGTCCCCGCGCCCGTCTTCACCCATGCCCGGCCCTCTTGCGCACCCAGCGCACCAGGAGGCCGATCCCCGGCAGGCGCTCGTGGAACTGACGGCCCGCGTCCCAGTGGTCGATATGCTCGCGAACGCGGCCATCCTCGGCGAAGTGCAGTTCGGTCATGCCGACGATGGGCCAGTCCTGCTTCAGCCGCCGCACGCGGCCGGTAAACGCCCAGCGCAGGAAGCACACGTCTCCGTCGAACGCCCGATGGGTGACCCGGAAGCGCGGGGTGTCCAGGTCCTTGTACATGCCCAGGAACACGCGCTTGAGCGCGGCCATGCCCACCACATCGTTAAAGGGATCCACGAAATGGATATCCTCGGTGGCCACCTCGGGCAGGCGGTCCACGGCCTCGGGCGTCAGGGACTCGAAGAACGCCACGTAGCGGGCCGCGCCCACGCGAACCGTGGCCGAGGGCGAGGCCGGCAGGGGCGCCGTCGTCGTGTCCATTGTGTCCACCATCGTCATCGCGCGTCCTTCGCCTCCGGCAAGGTCGCCGCCGCCGGCTTGGCCTCATCGGGAATGGCGGTCCTGGTGAGCGCGAACAGCAGCGGATAGGGCACCATCGCCAGCGCCTTCATCAGCCAGGTGAAGCGGCGCGGGAAGGTAATCTCGAACCCTCCCCCCCTCATACCCTCGACGATTCGCCGGGCGGCCGCCTCGGGCTCCATCAGGAAGGGCATCGGGAAGGTGTTGCGGTCGGTGAGCGGGGTGCGCACGAAGCCCGGATTGACCACCTGAACGGTGACGCCGAACTGCGCCAGTTCCGGTCGCAGGGATTCGCACATGGCGATGACCGCCGCCTTGCTGCCCGAATAGGGCGCCGCCGTGGGCAGGCCGACATAGCCGGCCACCGAGGCCACCGTCACGATCCGCCCCCGCCGCCGGGCCACGAAGCGGGGAATGACCGCCTCCAGGCCATTGATGACACCGCCCACGTTCACCGCGAACAGGCGGTCACACAGGCCGGCGTCGAATCGGGCCGCCGGCATGGCCTGGTGGGTGCCGGCGTTGAGCACGACCGTGTCAGGCAACCCCTCGGTGGTCTCTATCTCCGCAAGCGCCCGCGCCGTGGCCGCGCGATCGGTCACATCCAGGGGCAGCGGCACCACGCGGCCCGCGCCGCCCGCCGCCGCCTCGCGCAACGCCTCCAACTCCGCGCCATTGCGGGCGCTGGCCATCACCGTCGCGCCAGACCGCGCCAGTTCCAGGGCCAGGCAGCGGCCAATGCCCCTGCCCGCGCCAACGATCCAGATCACGTCGCCCATGCGGCGCCTCCGCCCGCGCCCCTGGCGGCAACAGTGGTTGGGAGGGGGACCGCCGCGCCATGATCGGCCGGACCGTCCTCGGCGCCACACACACGGCAGCGGTATTCGATGGTGGAGCCGCCACGCTGGAACCGGAGCTTCACCCATCGCCCGGCGGCGTCGTACCAGGAACTCACCTGAATGGCGCCGTCATAGTCGAACCGGCGCGCCGGGCGGGGACCAGAGCCGGTGCCGACCTGCTCGATGGGACCGGGGGTGATGGTCACCGTGGCAATCCGCCCGGTGATGGTGTTGAGCACCTGATCACGGGTCAACACCCCGGCGTGCCAATGGTTCGTGGGAAAAAGCGGCGCCTCCGCCCTGGCCGCGCCGTTGGGTCCGTCCACGCGCATCACCCCACCCTCCTCCCGGGCGGTGACGCGCGCGACCGTGCCGTCATCGTCGGTAACGGCGGTCAACGACCGCAAGGTCCCGTCGCGCCACTCGGCGGAGGACTGGTAGGCAAAGCGGTAAAGGGTCAGCCCCAGCAGTTTCACCGTCAGGTCCATGCGCGCCGACACCGTCAAAGCTTCGCCATCCCTTCTAAAGGTCGTGCGATGCTGGCCGACCACCGACCCGTCGCGCACGACATCGAAGGTCAGACCGTCGGGATACAGGGCCATTGGCGTTCCGGCCCGGCTGGCCAGTTGCTCCGGGGCGAACGCGCCGGCCAGCGACGGCGGACCAGCATCCGCGCGCGCGACATTGGACCAGGCAGCCAGGACGGTGGTAATCAGCAACACACCGCCGAGCCCCCCCTTCTTCCAGGATCGCAACACCATGGCGTCACCCAACTCCCTGTGGTTTCGCTTGCTTGACCTACGCGCCGGCCGCCGGTTCGGATCAGCCGCCGACGCGAGCACGACAACGCCCATGCTCGCCCGCGACGACCGCTTCACCATCACCCACTTCAGCCGTCTCCTGTCCCGCCATGGCCAGACCCACGCGGCGCTGGAGTGGCGCAGCCGGGAAAGTCAGGAACGCCGCTTCGCCGTGCTCATCGAGGCCGGGATCCGCGACGGCCAGACCGTGCTCGACGTGGGCTGTGGCACCGGCGACCTGCTGGAGTGGATGCAACGGCGAAAGATCACGCCCGGCGACTACCTCGGCCTGGACATCACCCCGGCCATGATCGACCACGCGCGCGCCCGGTTCCCGGACCATCGGTTCGAGCAGGGATGTCTGCTGTCCGGCCCGGCCCTGCCGCGCGAGACATACGACTGGGTCGTCGCCAGTGGCATTTTCGCGCACCGTTATGAACAGCCGGTGGCCTACATGCGGCGCATGGTGGCGGCGATGATCGGCCGCGCCGCCGTCGGCGTGACCCTCAATTCGCTCAGCAGCAAGGCCCCCAACGCCGCCCAATGGACGATGTTCCATGCCGATCCCGAGGAAACGCTCGCCTGGGCCCAGACGATGGCGCCGGTGGTGGTGCTGCGAGAGGATTACGATCCCCATGACTTCACGCTCTACCTCTACCGTACGCCCGACGCGGCGCGGTCCATGACATGGCGGCCCTGACCTCCGCGGCCCGCGCCGCCCTGACCGGCCTGCCCTACACGGGCGCGCCGCTGGACCGCGCCGACCACCTGCGCGACGATGCCGAGGCCCTGGCCCGGCTGCGCGCGCATCCCGGCAGCCGGTTGCTGCTGATCTGGCGCAACCGGGTCCTGGTGACCAAGGAGTCGCGGGAGTCCCGCGATCGAGGTCCGCGCGTCCTGCCGGCGCCGGCCGATTGGACCCCGCCGAGCGCCACCGTCACGCCAGAGGAAGACGTCTTCCTGGGCCTGGACGGCGACGGCACGGCCTGGTTTGGCGTGCAAATCCCGGCGGGCGCAGGGGAGTCCGGCGATCCGGTGGCCGTGGACCCAGGCCCCGAGACCGGCCCCGATGTGGGCCTGGACGGCGTCTTCCTGCCACTGCGGAGCGTGGGTCCCACGCTGCCGGCGGACCACGCCGCCATGCTGGCCCAGGCCCTGGGGGTGTTGGCCTGGCATCGGCGCCATCGGTTCTGCGCCGCCTGCGGCGCGCCAACCCGCCCCGTCCTGGGCGGCTGGCGACGGCGGTGCACCGAACCGAGTTGTGACGCGGGTCACTTTCCGCGCACCGACCCCGCCGTCATCATGTTGGTGAGCCACGGTTCAGGAGCGGCGGCCCGCTGCCTCCTGGCACACGCGGCCCGTATGCCGCCGGGGTTGGTCTCCACCCTGGCCGGGTTCGTCGAACCGGGCGAGAGCCTGGAGGAAGCCGTGCGCCGCGAGGTTCGCGAGGAAACAGGCATCGAGACCGGCGCCATGGCCTATGCCGCGTCCCAGCCATGGCCGTTTCCGGCCTCGCTGATGATCGGGTTTCACTGTCGGGCAACGTCGACCGACATCGTCTTGGACCGTCGGGAGTTGGAGCACGCCGCCTGGTACGATCGCGATCAGGTGCGCCACCTGGTCACCGCTGGCCGGGCAACACCAGATGGACCGCCCGGGACCATCGGTTTGGTCCTGCCGAGAGCCGACTCGATCGCACGGCGGTTGATCGTGGGATGGCTGGCCGGGGAACCGATAGACGAAATTTGAGCTAAGTTCACCTCAAGTGTGGAAAAGGCAACCACAAGTGGGGCAAAAACAAAAATCAATGCAAGACAGGTCCTATAACCTTCATCATAGCTCCTTTTCGTCGCCACTTACATCTTTTGCGCACAACCATTCTTGAACCGTACTCGCTATGATTTACGTACTCAAGAGTCATTGCATTTACTTGACAGAAATAGTCGGATACATCGATACCCTGTTGGATGGACGCGGCCCGTCACCCCGCCGTTCAAACGGGGAGACGACCGACCACGCGAGGCAACGGCAATGCCCATGGCCATGCAGAAGCAGCATACGGACCGGTCGAACCCTCTCTGGGCGGCTCCCGAGAGTTTCAACGCCCGTCCGGACCGCCTTGAAGGCACAATGCCATTGCATGCTTCTGACAGAACTTTATATCTTAGGTGGTATCCTTCAGGGCTGTCCGGACAGACACTGAGAGCAGATCGCGCAGGAGCCCCCAAGGGCCTCGCTCGCCCTTTCCGCGCGGATACCCCAGGCCGACGCCATGCCGACGCGATGCTGGACCGACCCGACACCGGGCCGGCCGCTGGAGTCCGCGTCCAAACCGTCGGCCTCTCAGCCACCGGACCGGTTGACGCGGATGGAGGATGACGATGGACCTCAGCGCCCTGACCCCGTGCCCCGATCCTTCGAGCCGCCGGTTTCCCGCCACCCATCCGGCCCGCCACTGGCACGCGCTGGACTCGGGGCAGGTCGAATGCCTGATCTGTCCCCGGCGGTGCAAAATGCACGAGGGCCAGCGCGGGCTGTGTTATGTGCGGGGCGTCCAGGATGGCGAAGTGGTGCTGACCACCTATGGGCGGTCGTCCGGGTTTTGCATTGACCCGATCGAAAAGAAGCCGCTCAACCATTTCCTCCCAGGCACCCCGATCCTGTCGTTTGGGACCGCCGGCTGCAACCTGACCTGCAAGTTCTGCCAGAACTGGGAGATCAGCAAGGCCCGGGCGTGGGATCGCCTGAACACCGAGGCCAGCCCGGAACGCATCGCCGAGGCGGCGGCTCGCCTCGGCTGCCGGTCCGTCGCCTTCACCTACAACGATCCCATCATCTTCCTGGAATACGCCGCCGACACCGCCATGGCCTGCCACGAGCGCGGCGTGAAGACCGTGGCCGTGACCGCCGGCTACATGGAGCCCGCCGCGCGCAAGGACTTCTTCCGCCACATCGACGCCACCAATGTCGACCTCAAGGGTTTCACCGAAGGGTTCTATACCAAGCTGTGTACCGGGGGTCTGAGGCCGGTGCTCGACACCTTGCGTTACCTGAAGCACGACACCGACGTGTGGCTGGAAATCACCACCTTATTGATCCCCACACAAAACGATGGCGATGACGAACTCAAAGCCCTGACCGGCTGGATCGCCGAAAACCTTGGACCTGACGTGCCGCTGCATTTCTCCGCGTTCCATCCTGACCACAAGATGCGGGACCTGCCGTGCACACCGGCGGCCACCTTGTCGCGGGCCCGGCGTATCGCCCGGGAGGCCGGCCTGCACCACATCTACGTGGGCAATGTCCACGATATGGAAGGGGCCAGCACTTACTGCGCCGAATGCGGGTATCGGGTCATCGAGCGGGACTGGTACGACCTGGGCGCCTGGGGGCTGAACGAGCACGGACACTGCCGGTCCTGTGGCACACCGTTGCCCGGTGTCTTCGAGAGCGCGCCCGGCACATGGGGACGACGTCGCGCGCCCGTGCGGGTGTCCTGAGCCGGCCGGCACCCGTTACGCCGGTGCCGTGATCGTCAGGACCCACCACACAGGCGCTCACGCTGATCGCGGCGCTCGGCATAGGGCACCGCAAGCCCCGCCTGCAGCAGGGATTGACCCAGGTCGCGCCCCTGATCGTCGACCAGGTGCCCCAGCACCCGGCCCGCGTAGGTGCCCAGGCGAACATCCTTCAGCCACAGAACATGACCGGCCCGCCTTACGAAGCGTTCGGTATGGACTCGCGCCCGGGTCGCCATCTCCGTTTCCGCCGTACACCGGCCGCGCAACTCGGGCGTGTCGATACCCTCCAGGCGCACGGCGGTGCGGATCACTTGCTCCGGCCACACATGGGCACGCACATGGACGGTGTCGCCGTCCACCACCCGCTCGACCTGCGCCAGGAACGGCCCCGGATAGGACGGACGCATCGCCTGCTGTTCGGCCCGCGGCGCCGTCCATCCATCCTCGGCGCCCAGACCCTGCGGCACGGACACCAGCAACGCGCAACCCGTCAGGACGGCAAGCCGACACCGTCGACCGGCGCGGCGGCGGGCGGAACGAGACGGACACCCCATAGCAGCCGGCACTTTCGTTCGCCATTGAACACACCCTCAAGGTGCCGCGAGTCGGCGCCGGGATCAATCGGCTTTTACACCCTGACATGCAACTGAACAAAAACGCGCGCACAATTCTCTTTACGGGTTTGGCATGACTGTCTCCCCCTTAAATCGCATCAACCCAACGGCACACCGGTTCACCTTGATCCCGCGCCCGGGCCATCGCATGTTTGACAAGGGTCACGAGGGGTGACCTTTGGTCCGTCGCGGATCGACCCCCGGAACCGGGCGAGGGGCACCGATCGAGACGAAAGAGCACCCAGGGCGGCCATGTCGGCCGGCCTTCCATCCCCGCCGACCGGTCCGCAAACCACACGATCCCTTTGTTGTCATGCCCGTCCCTCCGGCGCCCCGCCAAAGAGGACCTGTCCCAACCGATCTGATGTTGCGTGGAGCTTCCCCATGCCCTTGACCGCGATTCGGACCTTCCTGCGCATGGAGGCCGCCGGTGGCATCATCCTGGTCTGCGCCGCCGCGCTGGCCATGGTGATCGCCAACTCGCCCCTTGCCATTCATTACGTCACCCTGTTCGAGACCCACCTGATCGTCGGCTTCGGCGACTACCACCTCGACAAGGCCCTGCTGCACTGGATCAATGACGGCCTGATGGCCGTGTTCTTCCTGCTCGTCGGCCTGGAAATCAAACGCGAGATCGTCAAGGGCGAGTTGTCGACGCCCGCCAAGGCGGCCTTGCCCGTCCTGGCGGCCATCGGCGGCATGGTGGCGCCGGCCCTGGTCTACGTGCTGTTCAACTTCGGCGACCCCGTCGCGATGCGCGGCTGGGCCATTCCGGCGGCCACCGATATCGCCTTCGCGCTGGGCATCCTCATGTTGCTGGGGTCGCGCGCGCCGCTGTCGCTGAAGATCTTTCTGACCGCCCTGGCCATTCTCGACGACCTGGGGGCCATCATCATCATCGCCCTGTTCTATACCGAGGACCTGTCGATGATGGCGCTTTACCTGGGCCTTGGGTGCGTGGCGGTGTTGGTGGCGTTGAACGTGGCCGGCGTGCGGCGCACGACACCCTATGTCCTTGTCGGCGTGATCCTGTGGGTCTGCGTCCTGAAGAGCGGCGTACACGCCACCCTGGCCGGCGTCGCCCTGGCCCTGGCCATTCCCCTGGGATCCCCCCGCAAGGGCGGCCGCGACATGGCCGGCCACATGGAGCACAGCCTGCACCCTTGGGTGGCGTTCGCCATCCTGCCGGTGTTCGCCTTCGCCAACGCCGGGGTGTCGCTGCAGGGTCTCACGCTGGCGCAGGTCCTGGCGCCCGTGCCCCTGGGGATCGCGCTCGGCCTGTTCGTCGGCAAACAGATCGGCGTCATGGGCATGGTCTGGATCGGCATTCGTAGCCGCATGGCCCGGCTGCCCGAGGGCGCCACCTGGATGCACGTCTACGGGGTCTCGCTGCTCACCGGCGTTGGCTTCACCATGAGCCTGTTCATCGGCATGCTGGGGTTCGAGCACTATCCCGAGTTCGCCGATGATGTCCGCCTGGGTGTTCTTGGCGGCTCGCTGCTATCGGGCCTCGCCGGCTACCTTGTGCTGCGCCTGCTGGCGCGGCCGCCCGCGACCATCCCGGCGGCGGACGCGTCGGCCCAGCCGGCGACGGCGGCCGGGGAGTAAGGGTCCCGGCCACGGCAGGACCGGCGCGATCGGTGCGCCGGTCCTGCGTGTGTTATCGCCGCCCGCCCGAGGTCCAGAACAGCCGCCGCTTGCGCAGACGCGCCCAGGTGCGGCCGGCCTCGTCAAGGGCATCGACCGCGTCACGGCGGTGCCAGCCGGTCACCAATCCAGCACCCCAGGCCCGTTCCGCCTCCTCGGCCCCGGTCGCGCCCGCGCGATGCTCGGCGAGCGTGCCGTGAAGCAACGCCCCCGCCACGGCCACATCGTTGAGCGCCCCCAGTTGATCCTGCAGCCGCGCCAGATCCTTGAGCAGCGGGCGGGCGGCCTTCCCCCTAAAAAGCACAGCAAAGAACTCGGCGGTGTAGCGCAGCTTCTTGATCAGGATACGCAGGTCATGGCGCGCCTCTGGCGCCAGATGATCGAAACGGCGTCCGGCCTTCCAGACCTTACGCCGGCGCCGGTCCAGGGTGGCGCGGGCGAAGCCCACCAGCGGCGCGGCCCGGGCATCGGCGCGCGCGGGGTCGGCCAGCCAGTCGCCGGCCTCGATCCAGGTTCCCAGGCGCAGCAACAGCCGGGTGAAGCGGGCGTCGCCGACCCCCGCCAGCATGTCCCGATAGTGCGCCGCGCGCCGCTCCGTGAACAAGGCCCGCAACCGCGCCAGGCCCTGATCATCCGGAACGCGGGCAATCACCGGATCAAGGATATCGGCGAGGAAGACATCGATATCCCGCGCCGGACCGAGCAGGCTCATCAGCCACCGCAATTCGGCCTTGGCGTCGTCCAGGCCAGGCCCCCGCACAACGTCTGCAAACGTGGTCATGGCCGAGCGCAGGCGCCGCACGGAGACCCGCATCTGGTGCACGGCCTCGGGGTCCTGACTCTCCAGCAGCACCGGTTCGTTGGCCGCCATCTGCGCCAGGCAGGCCCGGCCGATGGCCTGAAAAGCGGCGCCCACCGGCGTATCGCGCGACAGCGACGGCACATCGGCCTTTACAGGCTGGCGCGGGGGCGCGCCGCGGGCCAGGGCCAGCGCCCGTTCGGCCTTGCTCACCCGCCCCAGGCGCATGGGGGCGGCCTCGGCCAGGCGCTCGGCCAGCGCATACACCGCCCCGGGCGTGCCTCGGGTCACCTCCAGTTCAATCTCGCTGACCGCTTCCTCTCGGCCATCGGCGGACACCGTGCCTCGGTCCAGGGCCATGGTCACGGCCCAGTCCTCGCCCGCCAGCCGCATCTCGGTCCGATGGATGTCGGTGGCGCAAACCGGATGCAAGCCCCCGGCGGCCAAGTCGGCCGTTCCAGCCGTCCGGGTCGTCTCGCCGTTCGCCGCCTCGACGCCCTCGAGCAGGTCCCCAAGACCCGCGGCCCGAGCCGCCTCCAGGTCGGGCCGGTCGCCCGCGACGGCACAGTCCCACTCCAGCCGGCGGAACAGCCCGGCGGAATCGCGCTGATCGGCCTTGATGGTCTGAACCCGCTTGCGACCCTGGCGCCGCACGCGAAGCGCCACACCGCGCCCCAGCAGCGTTCCGTCGATGGTGTCGAAATAGGTACTCACCAGGCGGCGGCGCACCGGCCGCCCGTGACACAAATCGCGCACCCACCCCAGATCACGGATCGCGTCCAGATGCTCGGGGGCGACCAGAAGCTTAAGCTCCACTTCGGTCGGAACGGCGGATCGGTCCTGCCTGATGGAGTCCATGGAAGCGTGTGCCTTTCATGACCCCAACCGCGCCGCCTCGCCGCCCGACGGGCACCGACCCCGACACCGGTCGATGACAGCCCCGACGCGACCCGGACGGTGGGGTTGAATTTTACACTTTAATGTCGGCCCCTCCCGATATGATGCACTGTATTGGATTTGTCTACTGGCCCGCCAACCTGACCCTCGGACCGCGTTCACAGGAAAATCAATTGATTGCCGCACATTAGACGGTTATATTAAAGCCGAATAAAAACTATTGACAGCCGTTGGCCCAGGGCTAACGGTCGGTTTCGTGGACCGTGAATCCCAGGGGCAGCGGGACGGGCAAGGGAGAATGAGGCAGTGAGGCCGGATCACCACAGGAGGGCACCGCGCGCCCAGGGAACGCAACGGCATCGCCTCGCCCCCTTGCCCGTCAAGGTGCCCATCCTAGCGGCGGCGGTCCTTACGCTGACCCTCGGCGGGTGCGCGGTCGGCCAGGGCGGCATGGTCGAGGTGATGGCCCCGCCAGCGGCCTCCACCGACTCGGCGCTGGCGGCCCTGACCCGGGGCGAACTGGCCAACGCCGAAGCCTGGACCGCCCGGGCCCTTCGCGAGACACCGCGCAACCCCTATGCCCTTCTGGTGCGTGGCCTTCTGGCCGAACGCGCCGGGCAACCGGGGCTGGCGCGGGAGTCCTACGAGGCCATCCTGGCCCAGGAGCCCGACGACGCCGTCAACCCGACCCCCCTCGACCTCACCGCCCAGCCGCGCCGGCTCGCCGACGTGGCGGCGGACCGCCTGCAACGCCTGCGGCCCTCGGCCGTCGGCCCCGGCATGGCCCGTGTTCCGGGCGTCAGCGGCCCGCAAGCCCTGGAAAGCCCATCCGCCCGGCCCACGCCCGCCGTCACGCCCAGCGAGAGCGCCTGGGACAACGTCGCTCGCCGCTTCGAAACCCTGGAGCGCCTGGTCCGCGAGGGCATGATCAGCGGCGAGGAGTACCGCGCCCACCGCGCCGCCAACCTGGGGGCGCTGCTGCCGCTCACCCAGGCGCCGCCGGCCGTGGGCCTGACCCGGCCACCGCCCCGCGACACCGCCGTTGTGGCCCGCTTGCAGGACCTGGGCCGCACGTTCGAGGACGGCGCCATCTCCGCCGGCCAGCATGCCGATGAACGGCGAACGATCCTGGACGCCCTGTTGCCCGCCCAGCCCGGCGCGCGCGAAGCCGCCCTCACCCGCCCCACCGGCGCGGCCGCCCGGCGGCACGCCGGCCGCCTGGAGGACGCGTTGCGACGCGGCCTGATCACCGTGCCCGAGTACGAGGCCGAACGCGCCGCCCTGGCCGCCGCCGGGGCGCGCGGGCAAGGCGCACCCCGCGCGCCCGAGGCGGTCATCGGCACCGGCGGCGGGATGACCCCGGCCATCGCCGGGATGGAGCCCCCCGTCGCCGAAGAGGTCATGGAGGAGGAGGACACGGCCGCCACGGACGGCGACACAGGTGATGAAGGGCAAGCCCCGCGCCTGCTGGTGCCGCCCGTCACGGGCGAGGTGGGGGTCACCGCCGGTCCGCCCTCGGCCAACGACGAGGACCCGGCCACGCAACGCTTCTCCGGGATCACCGACGCCCCCACCGGCGCCAGTGACGCCGAGGCCGCCGCCGCGCGCGGCACCGGGAACTACGTCCATTTGGCCTCGTATCGGGACGAAGCCAGCGCCCGCGCCGGCTGGGCGGCGCTCAGCCAGCGCTACGCGGGGTCCATGCGCGGCATGGAGCCGCACTACGAGCGGGTCACGGTCCCCGGAAAGGGGGTGTTCATCCGTCTCAAGGCCGGGCCAGTGGCCATTCCCGGCGGCGCCAACCGACTGTGCGATCAACTGCGCGGCGCCGGGCAGTTCTGCGAGGCCACCGCGTTGGAGCCATAGGCTAGAGTAATCCAGGGCACCCGGCACGACCTCCGCCCCTGGATTGCGGGTATCGTCGCCAATCATGCCACCTATGATGCCTGGCGCGATGGTCGTTTGCTCTGGCAGGCCAAACCCTTTCGGTCCATATGCGATCACCCTGGGTGGGCGGGGGCGCCTGTCGCGCCGCCCGCGCGGCGTCTACTCCGCCCGGCGGATGGCCAGAACGGCGTTCAGGCCACCGAAGGCGAAGCTGTTGGACAGCGCCGTGCCCACCGGCCCCTCGCGGCCCGCGCCGGTCACCACGTCGAGCGGGCACTCGGGATCCACCTCGGTCACGTTCAGGGTGGGCGCGATATAGCCCTCGCGCACCGTCTGAATCGCCGCCACCAGTTCCAGGCCGCCGGCGGCGCCCAGGGCATGGCCCGTGAAGGACTTGGTGGAGGTCACCGGGATGGTGCCCGCCCGGTCGCCGAACACCGCCTGGATCGCCCGTGCCTCGGTGACATCGTTGGCCGTCGTCGCGGTGCCGTGGGCGTTGATGTGATCCACGCCGTCGGCATCGAGCCCGGCATCGTCCAGACAGGCCCGCAACGCCCGCGCCGCCCCCTCAACCGAGGGCATGACGATGTCTCCGGCGTCGGCGCCCATGCCAAAGCCGATCATCTCCGCCAGGATGGTCGCACCCCGGGCCCGCGCCGCCTCCCACGGCTCCAGCACGAACACCCCGGCGCCCTCGCCCACGACCATGCCGGTGCGGTCCTTGGCGAACGGCCGGCAGGTGTCACGCGCCACCACGCGCAGGGCCTCCCAGGCTTTCAGATTGCCGAAGTTGACCAGGGCATCGGTGCCACCCACCACCGCGCAGTCGGCGCCGCCGCCACGCACCATGTGGAACCCCAGGCCAATGGCGTGATTGGCCGTGGCGCAGGCGCTGGTGACCGCGAACGACGGCCCGGTGATTCCGTGGGCCATGGTCACATGGCTGCAGGCCGCGTTACCCATGTAGCGGGGCACCGTGAACGGGTTGACGCGGCTCTTGCCGTCCCGGAACAGGCGCACGAAGCCGTCCTGCAACGTGGCGATGCCGGCACCGCCGGTGCCGATGATACAGGCCGTGCGTGTGCCGAGCGCTGGATCGGCACGGAAGTCCAGGCCGGCCATGGCAATGGCCTCATCGGCGGCCGCCAGGCCGAACTGCGAGAACGGATCGAGCATGGGCAATCGGTCGCGCCCCAGACGCGCCTCGGCGTCGAAGCCACGCACCTGGCCGACCACGGCGATCCCCTTGGGCACCTGGTCCAGCCCCTCGGCCGGCGCCAGTCCTCCCTGGCCGGCGCGCAGGGCGTTGGTGAACGCCTCCACGTCATGGCCGATGGCGGCGACGACACCCATCCCGGTGATGGCGACCCGTCTCATGAAACCCGATCCTTTACGCACACGGCATCCCCGCCGGGCCGGAGAAGAGACCTCCTCCCCGGTCCGGGGCCAGGCGGCACCGCGCCCTGGGGCGTCTTCAGTGCCAGTTGAATCGTCGAGAACACCCGAGGATATTGATAGTTAAGCAAATCGTCGTCGCGATCTGTGCCAGATCGCTCGGGATTTGCCCTAGCCCTGTTGTTTGGCGACTTCCGCCTGCACGGCGTCGACGATGTCGCCAAGGGTGTTGAAGTCGCTGTCCATGGTGTTGGCGTTGTAAGGAACCTCGATGTCGAACTCCTCCTCCACCGCGAACACGATCTCGACAAAATCGAGAGAAGAGATTTCGAGATCCTTGATGCTGGCATCGCGGCTCAGGCGGTCCCGCTCCAGGCCCGTTTTTTGGACAACAATGTCGAACAGCTTGTTTTCCAGAGTGCTCATGGTGCTCCGCCGTTGCTTTTCGATCGACCCGCGTTGGGGCGTGTCACGCTGATCCGGGGTCCCCGCCCTGAAGGGCGCGCACCGCTCCCTTCAAGGTCCGCACTTCGCGGAACAGACCCTTGAGCCGTCGCAGCATCATTATGGTCTCAAAGGCCTGCTCCCGTTCCACCGCCGGCGTCCCGGCATAGACGGCCCGACCCTTGAGACTGGTGCCGACCCCGCCCCCGGCCGCCACCACCGCGTCGTCGCCGATGGTGACGTGATCGGCGACCCCAACCTGACCGGCCAGCACCACCCGGTCCCCGACGACGGCGCTGCCGGCGATGCCCACCTGGCCGCACAGCATGCAGTGGGATCCCACGCGAACGTTATGGCCGATCAGGACCAGATCGTCGATCTTGGTGTGATCGCCCACCACGGTATCGCCGAGGGTGCCGCGGTCGATACAGGCGCAGCCCCCCACCTCCACGTGGTCTCCCAGCGTGACCGCCCCCAGGGAGTGAATGCGCACCAGGCTGGCGTTGGTCGCCTCGACCCGACCGGTTTCCTTGGCGGAGTCGACGCTGCCCTTCTCCGGCGTCACGAAACTGAAGCCATCGGCCCCGATGCTGGCGTTGTGATGCACGATGACGTGGGCGCCCAGGGTGCAGCCGGCGCCGATCCGCGCGCCGGCGTGGATCAGGCCATCGGCGCCAATGCGTGCCCCGGCCCCGACGCTGACATGGGAACACAGGACGCTCCGGTCGCCGATGGCCGCGCCGGCTCCCACATGCACGAAGGGACCGACAGCCACGCCGTCGCCCAGCATCGCGCCATCCTCGATCACGGCGCTGGGATGCACACCCGGCGCCACCGCCGGCCGCGCCGCGAAGGCCCCGGTCAGCCGCGCCATGGCCAGGCGTGGGCGCCCGACCGCCAAGATCGCGTCGACGGCCCCGGTTGGCACGGCCTCCACGGCGTCCCGATGAACCACCGCCACCCGCGCCGCGCCGTCGGCCAGCAGGGGCAGAAGGTCGCGATCCATGGCCACGGCCACGTCACCGGCCTCCGCCTCGGCCGGGTGGCGGGGCCGTCCCGCCGGCACCTCCCCGACTCCGTGGAGATCAGCCCTCAGAAGGGCGGCCAGACCGGCGGCGTTCATGGGCGGAATCCGTTTGATGGGGGTGGCCGTTCTGGTGAAGAAAAGGCCGCTTGATCGGGTCTGGGCCGGGCGTCGCGGCGAACCTGAGGGCCCGGCGCCCGGCGAGAGGGCCACGACCTTAGCCGCTGAACCGGCGCGTGACAATCGAGACGACGTCCAAGGCGGGGCAACAGGCTCAAGTTAACAAGGGTGAGGGTCACGGGACTCCGATGGAGATCCCTCGCACCTTTCAGGTGCTCAGAATGAGGCTAATATATTTAAGATAGCCTCATCCCGAGCGAGCCCCCGCGTCCATCCGTCAGATGGACGCGGTTCCACACCTTACGGCGACGCGGAGCGTCGCCCGGGCGAGCCGAGGGACCTC
>JANQGN010000638.1 GCA_028277295.1 Rhodospira sp. | reverse complement strand
TTGGTCAAGCGTGTCTTGTCGCGAGCGGGGACGTTTAGCACACTCCCCCCTTTCGGAAAAGCGAGGGCCGTGACCGATGATCCCGTTCCCCGAGGGCCTCTCCCGCACTCCCACCCGGCGCCCGGCGTCCCGCAGGCCCTTGAGCCGTACCCCGACGACGGTCGACGCGGCCACCGCGACCGGCCGCGACCCCGCCGCCACCTGGCTGGTGGTGGGGCTGATGAGCGGCACCTCCATGGACGGTATCGACGCCGCGCTGATCGAAACGGACGGCGAGGTCATCGCCGGGCGCGGTCCGGCGCTCACGCTGCCCTATGACGAGACCATGCGCGCGCGCCTGCGCGCCATGCTGGGCCGCGCCGACCTGCGCGACGAGGATGGCCAGCGGCTGAACAGGGATTTGGCCCTGCTCCATGCCCAGGCGGTGCGGGCGTTGCTCGACGGGGCGGCGGTGACCCCCGACCTGATCGGCTTCCACGGCCATACGCTGTGGCACGATCCGCTGGCCCGGGTAAGCGTGCAAGCCGGCGATGCCGCCTTGCTGGCGCGGGAGCTGGATATTCCCGTGGTGGCCGACCTGCGTCAGGCCGATGTGGCCGCCGGCGGCCAGGGGGCGCCGCTGGCGCCGGTCTATCACGCCGCCCTGGCGGCCGACCTGGACCAGCCGGTGGCGGTGCTGAACGTCGGTGGGGTGGCCAACGTCACATGGATTGGCGCGCGCGGGCCTGAGGACCTGTTGGCCTTTGATACGGGTCCAGGCAACGGGCCCCTGGATGACTGGATCGCCCGCCACACCGGTCAGCCCCATGACACCGATGGCCGCCTGGCGCTTGCGGGCCGAGTGGACGAAGCCCGCCTGATCCGGCTGATGGATCACCCCTACTTCGGCCGAGCCGCGCCCAAGTCGCTGGATCGCACGGATTTTGACCCGCACGTCGCTGACATCGTCGACGGTCTGTCGGTCGAGGACGGCGCCGCCACCCTGACGGCGATGACCGCCGCCGCCGTGGTGCAGAGCGAATCGCTGTTGCCGCGTCCGCCCTTGCGCTGGCTGGTGACCGGGGGCGGCCGCCACAATCCCGCGCTGATGGACACCCTGGGACGCTGGCTGTCTACCCCCGTGGCCCCGGTGGAAGCGGTGGGATGGGACGGCGACGCGCTGGAAGCGCAGGCGTTCGCCTTCATGGCCGCCCGCTTCCGCCGCCTGCTGCCGATCACCTACCCGGGCACCACCGGCGCCCCCTGGCCGCTGGTGGGGGGCAAGCTCTTTCGGCCGTAGTCGACCAAGTCTTCAGCCCCCCGCCCAGATGATCGCGACCGCGCACGCGTGGACGGAACACCATCGACAGGACACGCGAGGACCGGTCCGTCTCGTTATCGTTTTTTTCTATTTAAACGACCACTTTTAGGTGGGATTCCGATGTGTCGACTTGGGGCTACTTGGCACGTGTGGTGCATGGTGGCCGATGTGACGGGATCGACACCCCCTCCAGACGATCCCGACGCAAGAGTCCCGACGCGAAACTTCCCGTGTCCGCCTTCGCGTCGCGGTCTCACCCGGCAACCCACGCCGGTCAGGGGAACGGTTGCGGTCGTTTGCTCCCTCTCTCCGCCGCGCCGTTCCCCCCTTTTCTTCCACCCCCGGTTTGCAAATTGGAAAAAATGGCGCCTTGGCAACCGCCCTGGAGCGGACCGAAGCGCCACGACGGCGCCTGGCAGGTGTTGGCACGACGTCATATCCGTGTGGCACCTCCCGGCACACTCTTGCGAATTGCGATGCGCGCGTGGCACGGTGCATTGCGCTTTGCACAGCGCGTCGCAATCTGCAAGTGATGCCGGAGCCGGTCAGATGTCGCCCAGGGGCACGCCCCCGGCACAGGTCCCCATCAGGGTTGCCCTGTCGGCGGAGCGGATCAAGGCGGAGACCAAACGTTCGGCGGTAAACACACTCGCGTCAGGATGCCGCTCCAGGTAAGCCCCCACGGCCGCCCGCCAGGCGCTCGACGCGCAGGCCCCTGACGCCACCGCCGTGTCGTGCGTCTCGCGCACGACATCCCAATCCGACGAGGTCATCTCGGGCTCGCGTTGCCTGCTCCCGCAGCCGCAGCCACAGCGGCAGGGTAAGGGCATCGCGCGGCCTTGACCTCTGGCATCGTGCTCCATTCATCTCTCCCACCCATCGAGGCGGTATGCCGGACCGATGTTCTCCGGTCCCGGTTGATGAGCGCGCCCGCATGCCGTGCCTGCCTTTTCGGCGTGCCCCGGCAAGACGTCCCGTGATGGGAGGAAAGGGTGCGCCCCTAGCCTTGAAGAAAAGTCTAAACGCATTCGGATCGTGTCGTCATTGACATTCGCCTGAGAGCGTCATGGACACGCCCCACACAACGGAGGCGATCTCGACGCACAACCAAAAAGAACAAAAACACCACGGATTGCTTATTAAGAGTGTAACTCCGCGGCCTGGTCCCCCCCAGCGAGGGCGGCCACGGCATCCGTCAGCGCCACGGCAAAGCTCTCCGTCCATGCGGCGGCATCCCAACGGGCCGGTATGCGTGGCGCGTACAGGGCCTTCTGCACGCGTAAAATGAAATCGTCCGGCGACTCGGCAAGTCCGTCGGCGCGCCCGGTATAGGTCAGGTGAGACGCCGCGCTCCGGCCGCAGGGTGACGGTCCGGGCAAGGTCACCACCGGCACGCCGACCGCCAGGGCCTCCAACACGGGCAAATCGCACGAACACGGCCAACTGTCCAAAAGGACATCGAGCAGCGGCAGGGTCCGGCGCCGCGCGCCATCCGACGCCGCGCCATCCAGACGCACCCGCTTTGGGTCCACTCCGCGCGCCCGCAGGCCCTGACGCAATCGACCGGCCGCCTCGGGGTCGGCCCAGCCCGGCCCGGTGACCAGCAGACGCGCGGTGGGCAGCGCCCGCAACGCCGATGCCCACAGGTCCAGGCACCCGTCGCCGACATGCGCCGGCGGGGCCATCGTGCCGAGCGTGATCACCCCGCGCGCCTCACGCGGCGGTGCCACGGGATCCCCCCCCGAGACACCCCCCGGGACCATAAGGTCATCCGGCGGTTCGTAGGTCACGGCGCCCAGTGGCAGCCGCAGCACCCGTTCCGCGCAGTGTCCGTCCTCGGAGGGCGGCGTTCGCACGGCATCACCGATCAGCAGGTCCATGGCCGCCAGGCCGGTGGGGCCGGCGTTTCCCGCCCAGGTGGCCTGGACCGGCGCCGGCCGCAGGCGCGCGAACAGCGGCAGGCGGTTGCCGGCGCCGTGCCCACTGAGATCGACCAGAACGTCTACATCACGGTCCCGCACCTGCTTGGCCAGGGATTCGTTGGACAGACCGGCCACGTCGAGCCAGGCGTCGGCCAACGCCTCGATCTCCGCCCAGGTCGGCCCCGGTTCGACCCCCGGTCCGGTCCCCGCATCCGGGTCGCGGAGCCGGTCATTGAGAACCACCGTGCGGATCCGTGCACGGTCCCGGTGGCGCAAGAGCGACCGGAGGGCCCAGGACACCGCATGATCCTCGGGCTGCGCCCACAGCAAGCCGACGCCCAACGCCGCCGACCCGCCCATCCGTCGGGCGGGCCGCCGTGCCGGGCGTGGCGGCACCGGGGACCCGAACCGGGATTGCCACACCCGATGCACCCGCGCCAGATGGGCGGCGGTCTGGCCGGGCAGGAAGATACGCGCATACAGGCAGTGGGAGAGCAGCGCGGGATCGGTGGGGTCCAGCCGCGAGGCCCGCACCAGGGCGCGTTGAGCCTCCAGCGGGTAGCCTCGATCCAGCAGCACGGCGCCCAGGGTCGTCCAGGCGCGGGCGTCCCCGGGGTCCAGCGCACAGGCGGCCTTCAGGGCGGCGCCCGCCGCCAGCCACGCCCCGGCGTCCCGCAAACCATCACCCAGCGCTCTTCGTGGGGCGGCCTGGCCCGGCATGAGCCGCACCGCCCGCCGCACCGCCCGGACCGCCGCGCGCGCGCGGCCACCGTCGCGTAGCGCACGCCCCAGGTCAGCCCACACCGCCCCGGCCGCCGGATCCAACACCACCGCCTGCCCGAGGGTCCGCACGGCGTCGGCTGGCCGCCCCTGGGCCAGGAGGGCGCGACCCAACGCGTGCAGGGTGTCGGCGTCGCGCACGCCGAGGTCACAGGCCAGCCGAAAGGCGGTCTCGGCGCCATCGTGTTCGTCGATGGACATCAGGCGACGCCCCAGTTCCGCCTGGGCGAGCCCCGACCGGGGCACCGCCGCCGCCGCCCGTGCCGCCTCGAGCCTGGCGCCGATGGGATCGCCGTTCATATACAAGGTGTAGGCGTGCGTCATCAGGGTCAGGACGTCCTGATCCGCCACGTCGCGGTCGGTCTGCGCGCGCTTCACGATGATCCGCTCCGTTTCACCGCCCCGCGCCATGTCTTGGCGAGGATCGGATCCTGCCCCGTAACACGTCCCGTCATCTTGCCGTCTCCCGCCGGCGAACACCAGTGCTCGGACGGAACGCCCAGGGCTCCGAACCCGGATGGACGATCGTTCATGAGTCACGATCCGAGAGGGTCAGGACCATCGATGGAGATCCTTCGGTCGCTCCGCTTCCTCAGG
>JANQGN010000488.1 GCA_028277295.1 Rhodospira sp. | reverse complement strand
TTTCCAGCGGGCGCTTCAGTTCCAGCTTGCCGCGCGAGGACAGCGACAACGGGGCCTTACGTTCCTTCTCGTCCGCCATTCGAACCAGCTATGCTCCATACCTTGCATGTGCCGGACCCCGGATGGGCCTCGGCCATCGAAAACACCCGGGCCTCGATGGGCCAGGCGCGCACGGTCCGTGCATCACGTCACGTCGGGCCATGCCCCTCCAGAGGGATCCCGCCGCGTCGTCTCGACACGTCATCCCATCTCGTCGGCCTGTCGACCAGGGCTTACTGGCGCGCGGCCGCCCCGGCATCGCCGGACCAGGTATCGTCGGATACCACGGTCCGGGCCATGGAAACGGGTCCCATCACCGAATCCGCCCGGAAGCCGGTGAGCAACGCACAACTCTCCAAGAGACGCGCCGCCAGCCGCCCCGTGTCCAGGGCCACATGCACGGCTCGATCCCGGCCCAGCGGTTGACCCAGTTCGGTGGCGGTGAAGGCCGTCACCAACACGGGATCGCGTGCCGAAGGCGGGCGCGTCTGGGCGGCGAGACCCCGGTCACCACGCCCAGGATCATTACGCCCAGGATCATCACGGTCCGGATCGCCGGCGCTGGCCCTGGCCAGGGCGGCCGCCAGGGCCACCACCTTGGCGCGCCCATCGGCGGCACCATCGCTGGCGGCGAGCAGCACCGCCACCGATCCCTCGCGCAGGCGAGCGCGAACCTTCTCAAAACCAGTCACCACCTGACCACCGCGTCGTGCCAGGCCGAGAATATTCAAGCAGCGTCGGACAAGCAGCCCCTCGACCCGATCGGCCAGGTCGGGTGGCACGGTGACGGGGCGGCGCGCGGCTCGGGCGAATGCACGCCGCGATGTCGCCATCTCTACCATATCGCGGCCAGGGCTCAACCACAAACCGCGCCCCGGCAGCCGCTCGTCCACATCGGGGACGACCTGGCCGTCCATGTCGAGCACGAATCGGATCAGGCGGGCGCGTGGGTGCCGCTCGCGGGTCACCACACACCGCCGCTCGCCGGCGGACAGCGCCTCTGCGTTGTCGGACTCGCCGTCGAACGCCCCCTCCGGGGGGGCGTCGGCCGGTTCCGTCCCGGCGTTCCTGGTGTCGGCCCCCGTCGTCATGGGCGCGCCTCCGCGAGTTCCTCCCGCGCTCCGCTCAGTCCGCCGCCCCGGAGTCGACGGCGGCGGGCTGAGCGGTCGCGGAGTCGGGATCGCCTTCGGTGGTGGGATCGGACTCGGCGGCCGCGGCCACGTCGTCGTCGAACCAATGGGCGCGCGAGGCCATGATGATGGTGTTGGCTGTCTCCTCATCCATGGCGTCCAGGCCGACGATCTCGCGCAACTCGTCGCTGGCCAGGTCGGCCAGGTCATCCAGGGTCTTCACCCCAGCCTCGCCCAGGGCCACCAGCATGGTGGCGGTCAGGCCATGGACAAAGGTCATCTCGTCGTCCACGCCCAGGTCGCGGCGTTGCTGGTCGGCCACGCGTTCGCGCTCTTCCAGATAGGTCTGGGCGCGCGCCTTCAGCTCTCCGGCGATGTCGCCGTCAAAGCCCTCGATGTCGGCCAGTTCCTCGTCGGCGACGAAGGCCACCTCCTCCACCGAACTGAATCCCTCGGTGACCAGCAGGTGGGCGATCACATCGTCCACGTCCAGGGCATCGATGAACGCCTGGGAGCGGGTGCGGAACTCTTCCTGCCGGCGCTCCGATTCCTCGGCCTCGGTCAGGATGTCGATGTCCCAGCCGGAGAGCTGCGAGGCCAGGCGCACGTTCTGGCCGCGCCGGCCGATGGCCAGCGACAGTTGCTCGTCGGGCACCACCACCTCGATGCGGTTGGAGTCCTCGTCGAGCACCACCTTGGCCACCTCGGCCGGGGCCAGGGCGTTGACCACGAAGCTGGCCGGCTCCTCGGTCCACTGGATGATGTCGATCTTCTCGCCCTGCAACTCGGCCACCACCGCCTGGACGCGCGAGCCCCGCATGCCGACGCAGGCGCCGACGGGATCGATGCTGGAGTCCTTGGACAACACGGCGATCTTGGCGCGCGAGCCGGGATCGCGGGCCACCGCCTTGATGTCGATGATGCCGTCATAGATCTCCGGCACCTCCTGGGCGAACAGCTTGGCCATGAAGTCCGGGCGGGTGCGCGACAGGAAGATCTGCGGGCCGCGCGGCTCCTGGCGGACGTCGAAGATGTGGGCCCGCACGCGGTCGCCGTTCTTGAAGTGCTCGCGCGGGATCAGTTCGTCGCGTCGCAGCAGCGCCTCGGCGCGGCCCAGGTCGACGATGACGTTGCCGAACTCCACCCGCTTGACCAGGCCGTTGACGATCTCGCCCAGCCGGTCCTTGTATTCCTCGTACTGGCGTTCGCGCTCGGCCTCGCGCACCCGCTGCACGATGACCTGCTTGGCGGTCTGCGCGGCGATGCGGCCGAAGTCGATGGGCGGCAGGGGGTCGATCAGTTCGTCGCCGGGCACGGCGTCGGGCTTCTTGCGCCGGGCGCGCTCCACGGTGATCTGGGTGGCCTCGTCCTCCACCTCCTCGACCACGTGCAGGCACCGTTCCAGACGGATTTCGCCGGTGCGCCGGTCGATCGCGGCGCGGATATCGTGATCGTGGCCGTATTTGGACCGGCCGGCCTTCTGGATCGCCTGTTCCATGGCCATGAAGACTTCCTCGCGCTCAATCCCCTTGTCGCGCGAGACCGTGTCGGCCACCTGTACCAGTTCGGGCCGGCTCATGCCGGCAATGCGTTCCATCTGCCTGTCTCTCCCAACCTACCCGTCCTGATCCGCGCCGAGGTCTGCTGGTGACAGGGGCGCCCGGCGGGCCTCCTTGTCCGCCTTCATGACCTCGGCGATCAGATCGTCCGTCAGCACCAGCTTGGCCTTGGTTAACGCCCCAAACGGGACCCGCCACTCGGCCGCGCCATCGTTGGTGGGCTCCACGAGCCGCACCGTCACGGTGTCGTCGTCCGCTATCCCCAGTAGCCGGCCCTTGGCCCGGCGGCGGCCGTCCACCGCCATGTCCGCCTCCAGCCGCACCTCGCGGCCGGTAAAACGCTCGAAATCCCGCCGCCGTGTCAGCGGCCGGTCGACACCGGGGGAACTGACCTCCAGGTCGTAGGCGCCGGTGATGGGATCGTCCACGTCCAGCACCGCCGAGAGCGCGTGACTGATCGCCTCGCAGTCCTCCACGGTGATCGGCTGACCATCGGCGCGGTCGGCCATGACCTGAAGAACCTTGCGTTCGCGGCCCATGAGCAGCACGCGCACCACCTCGTACCCCATGCCATCGAGGGTGGGGGTCACCAGGTCCAGGAGTGGACCGTTGTCGCCGATCAGCCGGGTCACGCCCGTCGTCGCTCCGTCCTTGCGAATCGCCGTCGACCCTCCCGTGTCCCGTCTGGGCCACACCCTGACACCAATGGCACACCACGCCCAAAACAAAAAAGGCGGGCCACTGGCCCACCCCATCATGGCGTCCCGTCTCGGTCAGATCCGGTCCGGTATGAGGATCGATACCGTCATCATATAGCAACATCACCGTCCGCTGGCAAGGCCGCGCGGGCGGTCTGGAATCGGGGCAAGGGCGCTTGGCGGGACGCCGAACCGACTCGACAGTCGATTGACGTTTACGTAAACTGCGGCCATGACCGAGGTTCACGTTTCCCCTTTTTCCAGCTCTCGCGACTCCGATCCCGGCGGCGCCGGCGCGGAGGAGCCCACCTATAGCATCGCCGAGCTGGCGCGGGAGTTCGAAATCACGCCGCGCGCGATTCGCTTCTATGAGGACAAGGGCCTGCTCGAGCCGCGCCGGGAGGGCTTGCGCCGGGTTTATACCGAGCGCGAGCGGGTGCGCCTGTTGCTGATCGTGCGTGGCAAGCGGCTGGGATTCTCGCTGAGGGAATGCCAGGAAGTCATCGACATGTACGGCGCCGAGCCCACCGAGGGCGCGCAACTGCGGCGCCTGATCGAGACCATCCGCCAACGCCGGCGCGTTCTTCAGGATCGCTTGAACGATCTGCGCATGACCCTGCGGGAACTGGATGAGGTGGAGGCCCAGGCACAGCGTTTGCTGGAGGCGGGGGAAGGCTTCAGCGGGGAGGGCGATGCCGGCGGATCTGGCGGATCTGGCGGACAAAGCGCCCCTGGCGACGGCGACGGCGCGATTTGTTAGGGTTGCGGCAAAGTGCGCCTGACAGCTTTATCGGGATTCCTGCCGCCATGTCACGACACGTCGAACCCTTTCTGGAGATGATGGCGGTGGACCGGGGGGCCTCGCCGCACACCCTGGACGCCTACCGCCGGGATCTGGACGCCCTGACCGCCTTTCTGGCCCGCCGCCGCGATGGCACGCCCCTGGAGCGGGTCAGCACCGCCGATCTGCGGGCCTTCCTGCAACACCAGGCCGACCAGGGCATGGCGCCGCGCACGGCCGCGCGGCGGCGCTCCACCCTGCGTCAGTTCTATGCCTTCCTGGCCGCCGACGGCCGCCGCCCCGACAATCCCGCCGACGTGCTGGATCCGCCGCGTCTCGGCCGGTCGCTGCCCAAGATGCTGGAGGAGGCCGAGGTGGAGCGCCTGCTGGAGGCCGCCCGCGCCTGGGAGGGGCCGCATGGTCTGCGCGCGCGGGCGCTGCTGGAACTGGTGTACGCCGCCGGGCTGCGGGTCTCGGAGCTGGTGTCGCTGCCGCTGGCCACCGTGGCCCGTGACCCGGATGTGCTGCTGGTGCGTGGCAAGGGCGACAAGGAGCGCGTGGTCCCCATCGGCGAGGCCGCGCGGGCGGCGGTCCGCGACTATCTGCCGGTGCGCGAGACCTTCCTCGCCCGCGCTGGCGCCGCCCGCCGCGCCGGCCAGCGGCGGCTGTTTCCGTCGCATGCGGCGGCCGGACACCTGACCCGTGACGGCTTCTCCAAGATGTTGACCGACCTGGCCGCGCGCGCGGGGCTGCCGCCTGGTCGGGTGTCGCCGCACGTGCTGCGCCACTCCTTCGCGACGCACCTGCTGGCCCACGGCGCCGACCTGCGCGGGGTGCAGGCCATGCTGGGCCACGCCGACATCTCCACGACGCAGATCTATACGCATGTGCTGAACGCGCGCCTGCGCGCCCTGGTGAGCGACAACCACCCCCTCGCGGGCGTCGCCTTGGCCGGAGAGCAGATCGGGGAGCGGTCTCCGTGACCGGACCGGCGCGGCGGCTTGCCATCCTGGCCCTGGTCCTCGTCGCCATGATGGTCACCGGGCCGGCGCGCGCCTTCGAGGACCGCCTGGCCCATGTGGTGGTGGACGCGGCGACCGGCCGGGTGCTGGACGCCCGCAAGCCCAACCACCTGCGCTATCCGGCCTCGCTGACCAAGATGATGACGGTGTTGATGCTGTTCCGGGCGCTCGATGCCGGTACCCTGACCCCGGACACGCCGATTGCCATCTCACGGACCGCGGCGGCGGCCAATCCGGTCAAGCTGGGCCTGCCGCCGGGCGACTCGATCTCCGTCGCCGAGGCCATCCCGGCGCTGATCGCCCGGTCGGCCAACGACGTCGCCGTGGCGGTGGCCGAGCACCTGGCCGGGGACGAGACCGCCTTCGCCCACGAGATGACCCGCGTCGCCCGCGAGGACCTGGGCATGACGCGCACCACCTTCCGCAATGCCTCTGGCCTGCCCGACGATGACCACCAGAGCACGCCCCGGGACATGGCGCGGCTGGCGCTGGCGCTCTGGCGGGATCACGGCGCGCGCATGGCGGTGTTCGACACCCGCGTGTTCCCGTTTCGGGGGCAGGCGCTGGGCACCTATAACCCCTTGTTGTCCAGCCTGCCCGGCGCCAACGGCCTGAAGACGGGATTCACCTGCGCGGCCGGCTACAACCTCGCGGGCTCGGCGGCGCGGGACGGTCAGCGGCTGATCGCCGTGGTCATGGGCGGGGCCTCCAGCGCCGACCGCCTGGCGACCATCACCCGCCTGATGGAGGCCGGCTTTGACCGCCTTGCCGCCGCCGACCCCAATGACGACATGGCCGAGACACCGCCCTTGACCCTCGCCGCCCTGGCCACCCCACGCGCCGTCCGTGTCCAGCCGGCGCCCGATGTGGAGGGGTGCGGCGGCCTCTATGCCGGCGGCTGGGCCATCGAGATGGGCACCTTCCGTGGCCTGGGCCGCGCCCGCGATCTGGCCACCCGGGTCGCCCGCGTGCATGGGGGCAAGCCGTTGACCTCTCCGGCCGGGGTGGGGGGCATGGTGCGCCACCGCGCCTACGTGGCGGCCCTGGGGGCGGGGCAGGCGCGCGCCATCTGCCGGCGGCGCCAGGCGCGGGGTCAGTACTGCGTGGTGCGCAGCCCGCGCATGATGTGGGCGGCTATGCAGGCGGTGACGCGGTTGCGGCGATCGCTGCGGTAACAGGTCGACCTGGGACGAGCCGATGCCGTTCGGCGCGGCATCGTGACAGTGTATGCGCGAGATTGGATGTCGACGTTGAAGATCTTGCGCGACGGTGTGTTCGTAAAACCGCGTCATTGCGAGCCCGCATCTTGTAACGCGGGCGAAGCAATCCAGGGCGGAGAACGGCCGTCTTTTGCTCTGGATTGCTGCGTCGCTTCGGTCCTCGCAATGACCAGGTTGTTACTGCTGAAGATCAGAAACGCGCTGATCCGACGTCAAAAAAGGTGTGAACAGTGAGCCTGTGTGTGCCGAAACGCGAATAGGTCTGTATCCGGTCCGTCCGTGTCTCACCCCACCTTCGGCCGCGCCTCCCGGGGCCAGGGCACCAGCAGGGCGGCCAAGAGGCCGAACACGCCGGCGACGGCCACCAGCACGACGTTGGGCAGCACCGCCCGCCAGCCGGCATGACGCATCCGGGCCAGGGCCAGGACCACGACCAGGGATCCGGCGATGCCGATCAGGCCGGCCCAGCCGTGCCCGTCCAGGCGCCAGGCCAGGAAGGAACCGCCGCGATCGTCCAGCGACAGGGTGAAGGGGAACAGCGCCCGGGCCACCACGTCGTGGGGCAGGCCCCGGGTGCCCGGCACCGGCCGGGAGTAGGACGCCACGGGGCTGTAATCCGGGGTCATGGCGACCGCGTGCACCATCGTCCCGTCGCCGAAGACGAGGGTGGGATACAGGGGATTGATGAGCAGCTTGGCGTCCATGGTGTCGGGATCATAGCCGTCGGCGGGCAGGGGGATGAGCCGGTAGTCCTCGGCCCGCAGCAGGAACAGCCGATCATCGGTTGTCAGGACAAGGCCGAGGATCTCTCGCCGCTCGTTCTCGGTCACCTTGATGTGGCGGATGGACTGGCCCAGGTCCTTGGGAATGGATGTGCGCACCACGCGGGGATCGCCGTCGACCCGCTTGACGTGGAACACCGTCCCCTCGGCGTCGACCACCAGGTAGCCCTCGTCGAAGGGCTTGAGGATGGTCGCCTTGCCGGCCACCAGCCGCGCCGGGAAGACGAACCCCGCGTCCGTCAGCGCCTTCGTGAACAGGGATGTCAGCGTCGTGTCGACCCGGTTGACGTCCACATTGAGGAACTCCATCCGCTCGCCGGTCATGCGGAAGACGTCCTCGGGGAAGCGCAGCCGCGCCCGGCCCGGATTCGCCTCCAGCAAGGGATGGATGGCGATCGCGGGGCGACGGTCGGCGATCTCGCGCGCCTTCAGCTCGAACACCTGGCGGGCCTCGCGGATGGCGGCGGCGTCGAAGGTCCGGCCGTCCAGGGTCAGGGGCAGCAGACCCCACAGCTCCATGTTCTTGTAATAGATGAAGGGGATTTGCTGCTCGAAGGTCTGGCGGTCGAAGGTCTCGCCGTGCTCGTCCGCGTAGGTGAAGTCATGGTGCCCCCGGTGCTCCCGGAAGACGAACGCGGTACGGACCGGGCTGTAGAACATGTGGGTGGGGGCGACGTCGACCGAGAAGGCCAGGTCATAGAGGCGCGGCAGGGCGATCGCCGAGACGGCGGTCAGCAGCAGGGCCAGGGATAGCCAGCCCAGATGGCGGGACAGGGGGGAATGGGCGACCATCAGCGGCCTCCTCCATCACGGAATCGGTAGGCCGGCAACAGCACCGCCGGCACCATCAGCGCCACCAGGCCGGCCAGGCCCCACAGGGCGTTGTCGTAGGCGCCATACTGGCTGGACAGGTGGCACAGCCAGACGACTCCGGCCGTGACCACCAGGTTGGCGGCCTGAAAGCGCCGGTCGGGCTCCAGCAGCACCATCGCCCCGCCCAGGTACGCGGCCACGCCGGCCAGCATCCAGGGCAGCGCGGTGGTCACCGCGCTGACGACGAAGGCGGCGGGGAAGTAGGCGCCAATGGTCAGGGCCAGCGCGCCCAGGTCCAGGGCCAGGATCACCCCCAGCACGGCCAGCCCGATCAGCAGATGCGCCATCATCAGCGGGGCCAGGCCAATGGGCAGGTGCAAGGACAGCCGCAGGCGGCCGCGCAGGATCTCCGGCAGAACCTGGGCCAGGGCCAGGATCACCCCTGTGATCAGGGGGACGTAGCGCAGATCCTCGTAGAACAGGCGACCGATGTGGTTGGCCTGGTAGTAGATCATCTCGGCGTGATCGATGCGGAACTGATGGCGGATGGACAGGAACAGGTAGATCGAGAACGCCAAGTTGCCGGCGATCAGCAGCAACAGAAACGGTCGCAGCTTCAGCCATTCCTTATAGAACAAGGACCCCATCAGTATTTCCCCGTGTAGCCGACGAAGGCGTCTTCGAGCGTCATGGTTTGGTCCCGAAGCCCGGATGGGTTGACCCCCTGGCGACGCAGGTCGGCCTCAACGGTCGGGCGGTCCTGGAAGGCGAAGACCGACACACCGCCGTCGGCCTCGCGTTCGACGGCATGCAGCGTCTCGCCGGCCTCGGGCAAGGTGTCGGGGGCCACGCTCGCCGGCAGGTGATAGTGCCGGAAGGTGGCCATGAAGTCGGCCAGCGAGGTTTGCAGCACCCGGCCACCGCGCCGCAGGAAGATCACGTCATCCACCAGGCGCTCCATGTCCTGGACCACGTGCGAGGTGACCAGGACCGTCTTGCGGCCCTCGCGGGCGTAGTGG
>JANQGN010000429.1 GCA_028277295.1 Rhodospira sp. | reverse complement strand
GCGCCGGCATGGCGGCGGCCACCAGGATCCCCACGATCATCAGGCCCTCGCGCCAGCCGGTGATGCGCGCCCGCTCGTGGTAGTCGCCGGACAGCTCCGCGCCCCATGCGGTGTAGGGCACATTGATCAGGGTCCAGCCCAGGTAGAGCACCAGGGTCCACAGCAGCAGGTAGCCCAGGCCGGCGCCGGCCGGCGGCAGGAACAGCATCAGCAGCGCCGGGGCCGCCATCAGCCCGCCCAGCGCCACCCAGGGCTTGCGCCGTCCCCAGCGGGTGGGCAGACGATCGCTCAGCAGGCCCACCAGGGGGTCGGTCACCCCGTCCACCAGCCGCGCCACCAGCAGGACGGCGCCGACGGCCGCCAACCCCAGCCCCAGGGTGTCGGCGTAGAGGGTCGGCAGGAACACGAACACCGGAATGGTGGGCATGGCCAGCGCCAGCCCGGGCAGGCCATACAGTGTGACCGTGCGCCGCCAGGAGGGCGACCGCACCATGGCCGCGTCTGGTCCGGGCATGGCGGGGGACCGTGTCATGGCCGCTCCGCCCGCACCTGCACGACGTCGATGGACCCGCTTTCGAAGCCAACCTTGCAGTAACCCAGGTAGTACGTCCAAAGCCGCCGAAAGCGCTCGTCAAAGCCCTGGCTCCCGCCGTCGGCGCCCCCGTTCGTGTTCCCGTCCAGGATCGTGGGCCAGGCGGCCAGGAACGCCTGGCGCCATAGTCCCAGGGTGCGGGCGTAGTCGGCGCCGAAAGCCAGGCGGTCGGTGACCGTCAGGCCGGCGGCCGTCAGGCCCTCTGTCAGATGCCGGACGGTGGGCAGCATGCCCCCCGGAAACACGTGGGTCTGGATGAAGTCGGGATAGCGGCGATATTCCTCGAAGCGGTCCTCGGCGATGGTGATCACCTGCAAGGCGGCGCGGCCCCCCGGCGCCAGGCGATCCCGCAGACGGTCGAAGAACAAGGGCCAATGCTCCTGGCCCACGGCCTCGAACATCTCGATGGAGGCGACGGCATCGAAGGCACCGTCAATGTCCCGGTAGTCTTGCAACCGCAAGTCCACACGATCGGACAGGCCGGCGGCGGCGATCCGCGCCCGTGCCCAGGCCAGTTGCTCGCGCGACAGGGTCACGCCGGTGACGGTACAGCCGAACTCCCCGGCGGCGATCTCGGCGAAGCCGCCCCAGCCGCAGCCGATCTCCAGAACCCTTTGCCCTAGGCGCAGGTTCAGGGTCCGGCACAGGCGGCGGATCTTGGCGCGCTGGGCCTCCTCCAGGCTCTGGCCGGGTGCCTCCCATAGCGCGGCCGAGTAGGTCATGCTGGGGTCCAGCCAGGCACCGTAGAAGTCGTTGCCCAGGTCGTAGTGGTAGGCGATGTTGCGGCGGCTGCCGGCGCGGGTGTTGGCGTTGCGCCGATGGGCGCGGCCGCGCAGCCAGTGCGCCAGGCCGGAACCGGTGCGGCCGACGGAGATCGCGTCGTTGTTGGCCGCCGCCAGGCGAAGGACGGCCTCCAGGTCCGGGGTGTCCCACAGACCGTCAACGAATGCCTCGCCGAAGCCCACCGCGCCACCGAACACCAGGCGGCGCGCCGCCTTGGGGGATCGCAGGATCACCGCCGCCTCCGGACCCGGGGCCGACCCCTCGAACACCCGCTCCGAGCGATCGGGCCGAAACAGGGTTAGCCGGCCACGCCGCAAGCGTCCGAGCAGGGCTTCGATGGCGGTCAGCGACAGCGCGTCGAAACCCAGCGACGTCCATCGGGGGCGCACCCGTGACCCCGCGTGCGAGGTCAGACGTGCCCCGGTCTCCATGGCCCGGTGTGACTCTCTGGCGACGGACCCGTCACCACTCACGGCCAGGGCCAGGCGGGGATTGGACGAAGACGGCGTGGAGGCGGGGGACGAGGAGGAAGACGAGGGCGCTGGCGCGGGGGCGGGACGATGTGACATCGGCTCGGGTTCCTCACGGGTCTTGATCTTGGGCAACCCCGGACGACGCGCCCGGGGTGGTCGAGGGTCAGGGACGGAGGGACACGCGGACTGTCGTCAGGAGGACGCGCCGGAGCGAGTGGCCTGCGGCACCCGGGAGCGCTCGCCAGGCGGCACCACGGTGACCAAATCCGCCGGGGCTTGCCCCCGGGGCAGCAACCGCATGCCCTTGACGAACAGCTTCAGGGCCTCCCAGTGAATGCCAGCGATCACCTTCACCGTCATCAGCGGATGCCGGGCCACGGCCGCCGCCAGGGACCGGTCGGTCAAGGGCTGGCGCTCGCCTGTGAAGGAAGCGAACAGGATGGTCCCCGCCTGATCGGTCTGCTGAATGGCCACGTTCACCGTCTCCGCTGGCGGGCGGATCCGAAAATGATAGGTTGTCTCCATGTCCATGAAGGGGGACACGTACATCCGCTTGTCGCAGCTCTGGCGCACCACTTGCGCCCGCGCGTCGCCCTCGGTGACAGGGATCAGGTAGCAGTGGCGATCGCCGAAGGTGTTGTTCACCTCGTGCACCACGGCCCCCAGACGCCCATCCGGGTGATGGCAGAAGTAGACGGTGAGCGGGTTGAACACATAGCCCCACAGGCGCGGGTAGCAGAGCACCCGGATCGGCCCGCCCCCCAGGTCCAGGCCGGCGCGGGACAACGCGGCCTCCACCCAGGGCCGCAGGGGCGCGCCATCGCCTGGGCCATGATCTCGATCATGGAAGCTGACCGGGGCGAAGCGGTTATGGGCGAACCAGCGCAGCCGCCGGCCCAGGGTGGGCAGGTCGTCCAGGTCCAGCAGCAGCGAGAACACGCGGTAGTCCAGGCGGTGGCGCCGGGGCCGCAGACGCCGATGCACGACCAGGCCGCGATACACCGCCGATCCCTCGCGGGCAGGCGCGGTCATAAGGCACCTCCCGGCTGTACGGCCGCGTCGAGCGTCCGGCCGGCCATCATGTCGCCGACGACGATGCGGCCGTTCTCGTCAGGCACCCGCCAGGGACGGCTTAGTCCACCCAGGGCCTCGGCCACCGCCAGGCCGGCCTGCAAACCATCCTCGTGGAACCCGGATCCCATGTAGGCCCCGCAGAACCACGTGTTCCGATGCCCTTGCAGGCGCCACACCTGGGCCTGCGCCGCCAGTGCCTCGCGATCATAGAGCGGATGGTCATAGAGGAAGCCGCGAATCACCGTGCCCCGGGCGGGCTCGCGCGGGGGATTGAGGGTGACGAACAGCGGTGTGTCCGGCGCGATGCCTTGCAGCTTGTTCATCCAGTAGGTCACGCAGACCCGCTGGCCACCATCGTCGTCGTGCGTTCCCAGGAAGTTCCAGGCCGACCAGGCACGCCGGGCCCTCGGCATCAGCGAGGCATCGGTGTGCAGGATGGCCCGGTTGCGGGTGTAGCGGAAGCCCTGGAGGATGGTGCGTTCGCGATCGTCGACGTCGCTGAGCAAGCCAAGCGCCTCGTCGGCGTGACAGGCCAGGACCACGTCGTCCGCCACGTGCAACCCGCCGCGCAAATCCTCGATCATCACCGAACCCTGGGCGCGGCGGATGGACACAATCTTGGTGTTCAGGTGAATGCGGTCGGCGTACGGGGCGGTCAGGCGGCGGACATATTCGCGGCTGCCGCCGGCCACCGTGCGCCAGTCGATGCGGTCGCGCAGCCGCAGCAGGCCGTGGTTCTCGAAAAAACGGATGAAGGCGGCCGCCGGATAGGCGCGCATGTCCGCCGTGGGGGTCGACCAGATGGCGGCGCCCATGGGCAGCAAGTGGTCCTCGACAAAGGGCGCGCCGTACCCGTTGGCGTCCAGATAGTCCCCCAGCGTCACCACGCGGGACCGAGGGTCGGCCAGAAACGCCGGGGCCTCGCGATAGAAGCGCACCAGGTCGCGCAGCATGGACCAGAAGCGTGGCCGGACGATGTTGCCAGGCTGGGCGAACAGACCGCCCAGGCCATTGCCCGCGTACTCCAGGCGGCCGTCATCCAGCGACGCCGCGAAGCTCATGTCACTGTCCTGGGTGGGCACCTTAAGGTGATCGAACAGGGCCGTCAGGTTGGGATAGTTGACCACATTATAGACAATGAAGCCGGTATCGACGGGAATGGGCCGCCCATCGAGCCCTGGGGCCTCCACGGTGTTGGAGTGGCCCCCCACATAATCCCCACGCTCGAACACTGTCACGTGGTGACGCTGGCTCAGCAGCCAGGCGGCGGCCATGCCAGCGATGCCCGTCCCGATGACGGCGATTCGCCTGCGTCGGTTTGGGACGCCGCGAGGGCGGGCGTCCCGTGCGGGACGCACGCGGGGAGTTACGGTGGTCATGATCGTGTCGGCCCCCTCTGCCCGTGAGTCCGAGGTCCGGTTGTCCGAAGCCCGGGATGTGTGGTTGCGGCGGCGCGCGCGAATGCCGCTCCACCCTTGTCTGGGGTTCCGTACGCCGTGGCCCCGGAGGCGGATCACCAATACCCTCTTTGGTCGCGTAGTCTTTTCTGGCATCCCTTAGCGAGCATCGAGGCCCCATGCATGGTTCATATTTTCTCATTGGAATGAATATACCTCGCTCCAATATCCGTTGGACGACAGGTACACTCCTTCCATCGGCGTAGCGGTGTCGGCGCGTGACATGCTTCAGCATGATCGCGAAACACAAAATCGCCGGATTGTCGCCGGGACATGATCCACGGGCCCACGTCAACGTATGAGAGGGCATGAATGAATATCGGCTTCATGCAACGGCGCCCGTCGCCATGCTCGATCGCCAGGCCCCGGCGGCACGCCGTGGGCGCGTTCGCTTGCATCCGGGGGGCGCGGCCATGACCAGTGTCGCGGTGGATGGGGATGCCCTGGCCGATCTGGTTCTCGCGATCGCGGAGCGGAGCGATCAGGCCGCGTTCGTCGCCCTGTTCGAACACTTCGCACCGAGGGTGAAGGGCTTCCTGATGCGCCAGGGCGCGATGGAGAGCGAGGCCGAGGACCTGGCGCAGGATGTGCTGTTGACCGTCTGGCGCAAGGCGTCACAATTCGACCCGGCCAAGGCGGCGGTGAGCACCTGGATTTTTACCATCGCCCGTAATCGGCGGATCGACGTTCTGCGGCGGGAGCGGCGGCCGGAACCGGACGCCGATGATCCCCTCATGGCCGGCGAGCCGCCGCCCTCGGCCGAGGTCCACCTGAACAGCGCGCAGGTGCAGGCACGGATGCGTGAGGCGATCGCCACATTGCCAGCGGAACAAGCCCAGGTGGTCACCTTGTCCTTTTACGAGGACATGGCCCATTCCGAAATCGCCGAGAGGCTGGGGATTCCCCTCGGCACCGTGAAGTCTCGCCTTCGCCTGGCGTTTCGCAAGGTGAAGGCCCATGTCGGAGACGCATTCACATGACCGTCAAGCATCACCCCAGCGAGGCCGTGCTGCTTGCCTATGCCGCCGGCGGACTGGGCGAGGGCCTGTCGCTTCTGGTGGCCGCGCATCTGTCCTTCTGCCCGCGATGCCGGCGCGCCGTGCGCGAGGCCGAGGCCATGGGCGGCGTGATGATGGAGGACATCGCCCCCGTGGCGCTCCGCCCCGGCGCCCTTGAGGGCGTTCTCGCCCGCCTGGACGCACCGGCGCCGAATGCCCCTGACCCCGCCCAGACCGTCGGCGCACCCCTCCCGTTGCCCACGCGCCACGCCTCCGGCGAAACGGACGTGGCGGACGCGGGCTCCCCACTGCCCTCGGTCCTGCGACCCTACGTCCATGATCTGGCCACCGCGCGCTGGCAATGGCTGGCCCCCGGGGTCCGCCAGGTGGATCTGGTGCACCGGGCGCGCGGACGCGATACGGCCAAGCTGCTGCGCATAGCCCCGGGGCGGGTCCTGCCCCACCATGGCCACGCCGGGCTGGAGATGACGGTGGTTCTCAGCGGCTCGTTTTCCGACGAACAGGGCCGGTTTACCCGAGGCGACCTCGCCGAGATCGACAGCGACACGCATCACCAACCCATCGCTGATTCCGGAGAAGAGTGTGTGTGCCTGATCGGCACCGACGCCCCGTTGCGCTTCTCGGGACTGGTGCCAAGGGTGATGGCGCCCATGATGGGCTTCTAGGGCGTTTTCGCCGGCAACTGACTCGTCGAAAACGCCCTCATATGCTGATGTTGAAGCAAATCGTCCCCAAAAGGTCTTCCAGGGCGATTCGCTCCAGATCGCTCGGGATTTGCTCCCGCCTCTCGGTATCACAGCATCCTTGGGAGCCGTGCCGCGTGTCGGCCCCCTTGGTCGCTGGCTTGTCCGAGCCCATCTCACGTCGGCGTCAGGGCCTGGGGCGGGCGGAGGACCGGTGACGTGACATGCGCCTCGGTCACCGCGCGTCTCTCCGCTGGTCGGTGAACGGGAGGGGTGTGGCGATGACCGGAACCCAATATGCATTCCTGGATCTGGGGCTGTTCTTTGGCGGCCTGATCGGATTGTTGCTCTGGGACAAGGCGCGGCTTGACCGCATCCGGGCCGAGGACCAGGCTCGCAAATGGGCGGAGGCACAGGCGGCCGAGGCGGCGGCCCACCCCGACCCGGCGGAGGCCGAACCGCATGCCGGGCTGTCCGGTTCAGACCGTGCCCGTGGGAGCCGGTCACAGATTGATGATGCCGAGCCCCAGCAAGCCCACCAGGATCAGGTAGGCGGCGACGATGTAGTTCAACAGCCGGGGCACGACCAGGATGGCGATGCCGGCGATAATAGCCAGGAGCGGTTCAAGGCTGGTCAGCGTGATGGTCATTGAGACAGCGTCCTTGATCAGGCGTGCATGAATGCTGCGCCTCACCGCATGGGTTTCGGGTCATGGGGCGTGGCGACCCATCGGTCATGCGATGACGGTGCGCGGCTGGAAAACGGCGGAAACCCGGTGTGATGATCGCGACGCCGTGATGCCTACAGCAGGCGCTGGCCGCCGTCCACGAAGACCTCGGTCCCCGTCACATAGCTGAAGTCCTCGTCGCACAGGCGAAAAACCACACCGGCCACGTCGCCCACCGAGCCCATGCGGTCCAGCGGGATGCGCGGAATCAGGGCTTCGTATTCCTCGCTGATCATCTCGGTGGCGATCTCGCCGGGCGCGACCGCGTTGACTCGCACACCCAGTTGCGCGAACTCCGCCGCCATCTCGCGGGTCAGCCCCGACAGGGCCGCCTTGGAGATGGAGTAGGCGGAGCCGGCGAAGGGGTGCACATAGTGACCGGCGATCGAGGTGATGTTGATCACCGTCCCCTTGCCGCGCGAGAGCTTGCGGCTGAAGGCGCGCGCCAGCCGCAGCGGCGCGAAGAAATTCAGCTCGAAAACGTTGTGCCAGCCGTCGATGGAGCCATTGAGGATACCCAGGCGCTCCTTGTAGGGGGTCTTGGGCGAGACGCCGGCGTTGTTGATCAGCGCATGCAGCGGCTCGTCGCCCAGCGCCTCCACCGCATGGGTGGCGAAGGCGTCCAGGCTGTCGGGCTCGGCCAGGTCGGCCACGAAGTGGTGGGTCCACAGCGGATCACGGCGGCAATGGGCCGGCACGTCGCGGCGCGCGCAGGTGACCACGCGCCAGCCCTCCGACATGAAGCGCGCGGCGATGGCGTGACCAATGCCCTGGCTGGCGCCCGTGATGACCACGGTACGGCCGCTGCGCGGGGGATCGACGGTATCCTTGGCCATGCCATCCATGGGGTCGGCCAGGGGATCGTGAGGGTCGGTCATGACGGCGGGTCCTCTGAACGGAACACGGGACAGGGCCGGGGGCGTGGCCGGGGGGGCGACCCGATCCCGACGCGCGCGGGCGCTTGCGGGTGGCCGGCCGGGCGGCCATTCTAGTCGGCATGTGCGCGCGTTTCGAACTGAATGTGATGGCGGACCTGGTGCGGGAGCGCTTCGACCTGCGCGTACCGCCCGGCGGGGACCCGGCGCGTGACGCCCTGGCCGGCCTGCCCCTGGCCGAGGTCCGCCCGACAGATCGAGCGGTCGTGATCGGGCCACGACGGGTGCCGGTGGCGCTGGCCTGGGGTCTGGCGGTGGACTGGGGGCAACGGCCGCTGATACACGCGCGCGCCGAGACGCTGGCCGAAAAGCCTGTCTTCCGCAGGCTGTTGGGCAACCGCTGCCTGGTGCCGGCGACGGCTTTCTTCGAGTGGTCCGGCGATCGGGCCGCGTCGGGGCAACGGCTGGCCAAGCGGCGGCATCGGGTCGGCCGCTGGGATGGCGCGGCGCAGGCCATGGCCGGGCTGGTGGATCCGGACAGCGGCCGCTTCACGATTATCACCCGCGCGGCCAACGACCAGATGGCGCCGCTGCATCCGCGTATGCCGGTGCTGCTGGACCCGGACGCCGAGGCCGCCTGGCTGGACCCGGCGCGGCCCTTCGCGGCCGTGCGGCCGTTGCTGGCGGGATGGAACGGGCCGCTGACCATCGATCCGCCGCCGTGACCGCGCGCTCATTGTCGACAGGCCCTAGCCTTCGTCCCGGGACGCGAGGATCATAAGGTCCACAGGTCGTTCCGCCGCCGGCAGGCTGTCGATGAGACGGCGAACGGTGGCCTCGGCGACGTCGTCGTCCACCGTGACCTCGGCGGCCAGGCGGATGCCGCCGGGCGTCTTCACGGGCCATACCCTTGCAAAGGTGACGCCCGGAATGCGCCTCAGCCGGTCCGCGACCGCCGCCGCGCGCACCGTGTGACCGCCCACGGACACCCCGCCGTCCAGGCGGGCGCCCACGCGGAAGCCTCCGGCCTCCCACGTCAAACTGTCCTGCAAGGGCACGGCTCGGCCGTGCCGGGTCAGGCCCCCATCTTGGGCGCGGGTCAGATGCCCGAAGGGCAGGAACGGCGCCACCGGGTCGTCGCGCCAGCCGATGCCGCCCGATTCCGTCGACCCATACACCTCGATGGCGCGGGCCACGCCCACGGCCCGGAGGCGAGCCAGCACGTCGACCGGGCAGGGGCCGGTGGAGGTGGTGATCCACACATCTGGCGGCACGGTTTCCCAGAAGCGTGCCGCCTGGGCCCAGACCAAGGGATAGCCAACGACAAGGTCGCCCGGATCCAGCCGCGCGGGCAGGCCGGGTACTTGCTCGTCGACCACGGGAACGCCAAGGCGCGCCGGCAACAGAACCGTGAACAGGAAGCCGTAGATGTGATGGGCCGGCAGGAGACGCACGATGCGTCGGCGGGTGGCGACGAGGGCGGCTAGCGTGGCGGCCTCTTCCCACAGCAGCGAGAGCGGGTGACGCAGCGGCTGGCCGACGCCTGAGGCGCCCGCCTTGGCACCTCCCGTGGTGCCGGACGTTCGAAAGGTGATCGCCGGGTGGGCGCCACACGAGAGCCTGGCGGCTCCAATCTCGGCGAGGGCGCCGATGGTGGCGGCGACCAGAACCTCCTCTTCCCAGGGGGTCCCGTCCAGGGTAAGGAACTCGTGGGCGGCCAGGGCAAGCCAGCTTCTTTCGAGGCTGTCGGCGCCCAGTCCATCCGCGCCCAAGGCCACGGTGACCGCCGGCCCGGCCGGACACGCGACCTCGGCGCCGTTGCGCTGGCGCGACAACTCAGCCCGCAGCAGGTCACGGAGGGCGGGGGACAGCGCCGCCGGGTCGAGGCGGGGTCGCGGCGCCAAGGGAACTTGCGTGATGTCGTCGTCTGTCCGGTGCATGCGGCGTCGAAACCCGTTAAAGTCGATAATCTGAGACGATCACCCTCGACACGTCTCGGTCAAGGAACGAGGAACGGTCGGCATGGATTTTCACGACCCGGACATTCTGGTGTGCCTGGAACGGGCCCGGGACGAGGATCTGGATGCCCTGCCGTTTGGGGTGATCGCCGTGCGCCGCGCTGATGGCACCGTCGCCCGATACAATGTTTGGGAAGCTCACCTCGCCAACCTCAATCGATCCTGGGTTCTCGGCCGTGATTTTTTCAACGAGATCGGGCTGTGCATGAACAACGTCATGGTGGCTCAACGGTTCCGGGACCTGCCTGATCTGGATGAGACCCTTGACTACGTGCTGACCGTCCGTATGAAGCCCACCCGGGTGCGTCTGCGCCTGTTGCAGGGCGCGGACTCGCCGTTGTCCTGGATCCTGGTGACCCGGGTGTGACGCTGGTTCGGCCTGACGAAGGATATCGGCCGTGACTCCGCATGATGACCAGGACAAGGACGCCGATCCCGACAACCTTTACCGGTTCGTGAATCAGGCCCCGGTGGGGTTGCTGGATATGCGGGGCGACGGCGCCATCCTTCTCATGAATCCCACCGCCGCGCAGGTGCTGATGCCCTTCGCCGTGAACGGCGTCCTGGACAATCTGTTCAATGCCCTGGGGACGCAAGGGGCTGAGTTGCGGACCGCTTGCACGGCCAAGGCGGGACGGCTGGGCGTGCTGGTGCATGGATTCCGGGTTCATCGTGACGGCGACACCATTGGGCCCGCCGGCGCGCCGACGACCCTGGGCGTCACCATTACCCGCGCCGCGCCCGATCGGTTGTTCGCGGCCCTGTCGGACCTGAGCGACCTTGTGGTGGCGGAGCGGGCGGCCCTGGCCGCGCAGGCACGGGCCGATCAGGCCAGCGCCGCCAAGAGCCGCTACCTGGCGGGCACGAGCCACGAGTTGCGGCAGCCGCTGACCGCCATTCTGGGGTTCGCCGATGTGATGCATCAGGCGGTTTTCGGTCCGCTGCCGGCGCGCTATGCCGTCTACGCCGGGCACATCCTGGAGTCGGCGCGTCATCTGCACGCCCTCATCAACGATATTCTTGATCTGTCCAAGATCGAAGCCGGCGAGATGGTGTTGGAGCCCGGTCGCGTTGTGTTGTCCGAGGTGGTCGCCCGGTGCCGGCGCCTCACCGAGGAGCACGCCCGTCAAGCCGGGGTGACCGTGCACGACCGCCTGCCGGAGACCCTGGACTTCGTGGCCGACTCCCGCCGCGTTCACCAGGTTCTTTTGAACCTTGTGTCCAATGCGATCAAGTTCACGCCCGAGGGCGGGTCGGTGACCGTGGCGGCGCTGGCCGAGGACGATGGCACCGTGGTTATCACGGTTTCGGATACCGGCATCGGCATTCCACCCGAGGATGTCACGCTGGTTCTGGAGCCGTTCGGTCAATCCATCGCCGGCCGGAAGCGCCGCGACGGCACCGGCCTGGGCCTGACGATCGCGCGGGCCCTGACCGAAGCCCACGGTGGTACCTTGACCTTGGAGAGCATCGTCACCCAGGGCACCACCGTGACCCTGCGGTTTCCAGTGGGGACGCTCCCGGCGGAGCGTGTGTCGCCGGCGGCGGGATGATCAGGCGTCGCCCGCCGTGGGTGGCGGCTGCGCGGATGACGAAGACGCCGCCTGAGACTGTTCGGCCTCACGCTTTTCCCTCAGTTCCCGGCGGATCCTGGCGTTGCTCATGAGCATGTAGGCGATGACCGCCAGCACAAGGCCCACCTTGAAGAACAGAAAGCCGACTCCAGGTTCCATGGCAGTGTCTCTCCGCGAAGGGTCGGGGGATTGGGATCACGCGGCTATCGCGTGTTTACGCGCTGGCGCGGGGATCGGATGACTCCGGGACTCAGGGCTCGTCCGGAAAGTCTCGGAAACCGCAATATAGTGTGTTTCTGCGCCCGGATCGCATGCCATATGTGGTGTCTTTAAGGGCTTTCCGGACAGACACTCAGATTGCCTGGTCGCGGTGATCGACCCCAAGGGCTCCGAACTCAGATGACAGGTCCGTCAGGGTGCTTGTTTCCGTTGGAGATCCTTCGCATCCTTTGGGTGCTCAGGATGAGGGCTGTCCATTTAAAACAACCTCTTCCTGAGGGAGGGAAACGACCGAAGGATCTCCATCGGGTGCTCCGGTCCTCTCGGAAGGCGCTTTGTGACCGTTTGTCCATCCGGGTTCGGAGCCCTGGATCGGCCTCGGGAATGCTTGTCCGGCGAAGCCTTTGGCCTATACTCCCGCCCCTTCCGACTCCGTCCACCGCGACGGGCGGACTTCTCACGACCAGGGGCGAGACCGGACCATGACCAAGGGCGACGTCAAGAAGGTGGTGCTGGCCTATTCGGGCGGCCTGGATACCTCGATCATCCTGCGGTGGCTGCAGGACACCTACGGCTGCGAGGTGGTGACCTTCACCGCCGACATCGGCCAGGGCGAGGAACTGGAGCCGGCCCGCAAGAAGGCCGAGATGATGGGGATCAAGGAGATCTTC
>JANQGN010000335.1 GCA_028277295.1 Rhodospira sp. | reverse complement strand
CCGTTCCCTTCTTCCAGTCCCAGCAACAGTCGCCAGCGGCGCGGACGGAGAGCCGAATGAAAACCTATTCCGCCAAGCCCAGCGAGGTGGAGCGCAAGTGGTACCTGATCGACGCCGAGGGCGTTGTCCTGGGCCGCCTGGCCGCCACCGTCGCCAACCTCCTGCGGGGCAAGCACAAGCCCATCTATACCCCGCACATCGACACCGGGGACCACGTGGTGGTCATCAACGCCGACAAGGTACGCCTGACCGGCCGCAAGCTGACCCAGAAGCGGTTCTACTGGCACACCGGCTACCCTGGCGGCATCAAGAGCCGGACCATGGAGCAGCTCCTGGGCGGCAAGCACCCGCAGCGGGTTGTCGAGAAGGCCGTCGAGCGCATGGTGCCGCGCGGTCCCCTGGGCCGCGCGCAGATGCGCAAGCTTCGCGTCTATGCCGGGGCCGAGCATCCCCATGCCGCCCAGCAGCCGGAAGCGCTGGACCTGGCCGCCCGCAACCCGAAGAACAAGAGGAGCCACTGATCCATGGCCGATGAACGTGTGGGCCTGGACGGCCTCAAGGACGCTCTGCGCGAGGGTGCCGTTGCCGCCGCCACGGCCGCCGCGACGCCCGCCGCGGCCCTGTCTCCGGACGCCGCGCCCCAGCGGGAGCCGCAGCGCGATGCCATGGGCCGCGCCTATGCCACCGGCCGCCGCAAGAACGCGGTGGCCCGGGTTTGGGTCAAGGCGGGCAGCGGCCGAATCATGGTCAATGGCCGCCAGTTCGAAACCTACTTCCCCCGCCCGGTGCTGCGCATGGTGATCAACCAGCCCTTCGTGGTGACCGCCACCATGGGCCAGTTCGACGTGATTTGTACGGTCAAGGGCGGCGGCCTGTCGGGCCAGGCGGGCGCCGTGCGGCACGGCCTGAGCCACGCCATGAGCCGCTGGGACCCCACTCTTCGCCCGTCGCTCAAGGCCCAGGGCTTCCTGACCCGCGACTCCCGCGTCGTGGAGCGTAAGAAGTATGGCCGCCGCAAGGCTCGCCGCAGCTTCCAGTTCTCCAAGCGCTGATCGTGGCATCCTGGGCGTGCCGATGATCGTCCGGGCGAGGAAGGGGGTGTGCCACGGCGCACCCCCTTTTTTCGTACAAGGCGGCCGGCCACCGCGTCGCGTCGTCACGGTCGCTTGACACACGCCTCTTGTCCGCGAAGGCTTGTGGCCGCGTATACATCGCGCACCCAGTTGAACGCGGGGATCCGATCAAACGGGGTCCGACGCAGGTAGAGGGAGAAAACGCCCATGTCGTTTCACTATCGCGGCCTTGGCCGCACCGCCGCTGTCGCCGCCCTGGCTTGCGGCTTGTCCTTGGGCCTGACTGGCATGGCCGATCAGGCGCGGGCCGAGACCCTGCGGGTCACCTTGCAGTTGCCGATGAAACACCACCTCGGCCAGAACCTGCTGGTGTTCAAGGAGATCGTCGAGGAAAAGAGCGGCGGTGACCTGACCGTCGAGATCTATGATTCGGCCCAGCTCTACAAGGACAAGGAGGTGCCGCAAGCCGTGTCTTCCGGCGCCATCGAAATGGGCGTGGTCTCCATTCCCCGCTTCGCGGGCACCATTCCGGCGGTGGATATCTTCCACGTGCCGTTCACCTTCCCCGATCACGACACCTTGATGCGCGCCACGGCCAAGGGCAGTCCGGTGCGTGATCCACTCGACGCCGCCATTCTGGAGACCGGCGCCCGCGTGCTGTGGTGGCAGCCCTACGGAACCGCCGTCTTGCTGTCCAATGGTGGGGCGATGCGCGCGCCGGCCGACATGGACGGCAAGAAGGTCCGGGTGTTTGGCAAGACCCTGGGCGATTTCGTCGAGGCCGTGGGTGGTGTGCCGACCCTCACCTCGGGATCCGAGCAGTATATGGCCTATCAGCGCGGGACCGTGGACGCCGGCCTGACCGGCATCACCGGCGTGACCGGCCGCAAGCTGTGGGAAGTGATGGACACCGTGACCGTGGCCAACGTTGCGGCCATCGAGTTCCTGGTGCTGATCAATGAGGACCTGTGGCAGGGCCTGAGCGACGAGCACAAGGCCATCCTCACCGAAGCCGCCAACGCGTCGGAAGCCTGGGTCAACGAGCGCATCCAGGTGATCGAGGCCGAGGCCATCGAGGAAACCCGCAAGCATGCCAATGTGGTGACGTTGACCGCCGACGACTTGGCCGTCTGGGAGGTGGCCATGGAGCCGGTGCGAGAACGGTTCATCGCGGCATCCGGTGACATGGGGCGGGCGCTGCTGGACGCGGCCCTGGGCCTGCGCGAGTAACTATTCCGGATCCGATCACATTGGGGGCAGGGGGTGACCTGGGGCGCGGCGTCGGCCGTGTCCGGTCGCCCCGGTCTCGTCATTCACGATGTCCCGTGTCTCACGCCTGTCGGTGCTCACAGCCCATGCGCGCCCTCGATCGAACCAGTGATGCCTTGGGCCATGTGGCCGCTTGGCTGTTCGTGGCCATCGGCCTGATGGTCTCCTACGACGTCACCCTGCGCTACGTGTTCAACGCGCCCACAAAATGGGCGCTAGAAATCTCGGAGTTCCTTCTGCTGTGGGCGACCTATCTGGCGGCCGCCTCGGTCTTGCGGCATCGCCAGAACATCCGCATCACCCTTTTGTATGATGTTCTTGGCGCAACGGGCCGGCGCGTCTGTGACACCCTGGCGTTGCTGATCATCGCCATGTTCGCCGCCGTGGCGGTCGTCCATGGGCTTGATATCGTTTATGACTCGGTGGCTCAGGGGCGCCGCACCTCGACCATGCTCCAGGTTCCCAAGTGGATGACCGAAGCCGCCATCCCGCTGGGCTTCGGGCTGCTGCTGGCCCAGGCCCTGGTGGAGATGGGCCGTGTCTGGTCGTGCCGGACCAACCCCGCCGAACCCGGGAACGGTCCGGAGGAGGGGGCATTGTCATGACCGCCTTGGTGATCCTCGCCGCGCTCATGGTGCTGCTGGTCCTGGGCGTGCCCATCGCCTTCACCTTGGGCATGCTGGGCCTGGCACTGCTCTACCTGGCGGACTTCAACCTGGTGATGGTCCCCCAGGCCCTCTACAGCACCATGGACAACTTCATCCTGGTGGCCGTGCCGCTGTTTCTGCTGATGTCCAATGTTCTGCTCAAGTGCGGGGTCGGCCGCGACCTGTTCGCCGCCGTGCAGAGTTGGGTGGGGCACTGGCCCGGTGGCCTGGGGGTGGCGACCATTCTGTCCTGCGCCATCTTCTCGGCCATCTCGGGCTCCTCGGTGGCCACGGCGGCCACCATCGGTACCGTGGCCATCCCGGAAATGATCGAGCGCGGCTATAATCGCCGGTTCGTCTATGGCCTGCTGGCGGCGGGCGGCACGCTGGGAATCCTGATCCCGCCGTCCATTCCCTTGATCCTCTACGGCGTGATCACCGAAGAGAGCATCGGCGACCTGTTCCTGGCCGGGGTGGGGCCGGGGCTGGCGCTGGCAGGCATCTTCATCGTCTATTCCATGATGCTGGCCCGGTTTGGGCGGGGCTTCACACGCGTGCCCCGGGCCAGCGTCGCCGAGCGCGGCGCGGCCACCTTGCGGGCCTTGCCCAGCTTTGCCCTGGCCGCCTTCATCCTTCTGGGCATCTACCTGGGCGTTTTCACGCCGACCGAAGCCGCCGGCGCCGGCTTCGCGCTGTCCCTGGTGATCGTCGCCGCCATGGGCCGGTTGACCTGGGCGCGCCTGCGGCAAGCGGTGACGGATTCCATGAACACCTCGGTCAGCATCCTGTTGATCCTGGCGGGGGCCAAGATTTTCGGCAAGGCGATCACGCTGTACCGCATTCCGCAGGACATTTCGGCGTTCCTGACCACCAACATTTCGGAGCCGGCGTTGTTCGTGGCCGTGGTGGCCGGCGTTCTCCTGGTGATGGGGCTCTTCCTGGAGAGCCTTTCCATGTTGCTGGTGATGGTGCCGGTGTTGTACCCGGCGCTGATGCCCATGGGTCTGGACCCGATCTGGTTCGGCATCTTTTTCGTGGTGCTGATCGAATGTGCCTTGATCACGCCGCCTGTGGGGCTGAACCTCTTCGTCATTCAGGCGGTGGCGCGCGCCCGCATCACCGATGTCGCGGCCGGTGTCTGGCCGTTCGTGCTGTTCATGCTGGGCATCGCGGCGGTGTTGTACCTGTTGCCGGACTTGGCGCTGTTCCTGCCGTTTCGGCTGTGGGCGCCTTGAGGTTGGGGATCATGGCGATGTGATCCTTGACCGCATCCGGCGGCTGCGCCACTGTCCTGCGCTCCATGGGCGCGACCTGGGCGTCCACCGTGTCATTCCGAGGGGCACAGCCCGCCATGCAAAGCGACTTTTACCGCGTTAAGCGGCTGCCACCCTACGTCTTCGCCGAAGTCAACGCCATGAAGGCGCGGGCTCGGGCGGAAGGCGAGGACATCATCGACCTGGGCATGGGCAATCCGGACCAGCCCACGCCCGCGCATATCGTCGAGAAGCTGACGGAGGCCGCCGCCAATCCGCGCGCGCATCGCTACTCGGCCTCGCGCGGCATCCCGGGCCTGCGTCGGGCCCTGGCGGCGTACTACGACCGGCGTTTCAACGTCACCCTGGATCCGGACACCGAGGTCATCGTCACCCTGGGGTCAAAGGAAGGGCTGGCCAACCTGGCACAGGCCATCACCAGCCCCGGCGATATCGTGCTGGCACCCAATCCCAGCTATCCCATCCATGCCTTCGGCTTCATCATCGCCGGCGGCTCGGTGCGGCATATTCCCTGCGAGCCCGACGCCACCTTTCTGCAGGCGCTGGAGCGCGGCGTCCAGCATTCGGTGCCCAAGCCCATCGCCGTGCTGCTGAACTACCCGTCCAACCCCACGGCCCTGGTGGCCGATCTGGATTTCTATGGGCAGGTCGTGGACTTCTGCCGCCATCACGGCATCTGGATTCTGTCGGACCTGGCCTATTCGGAGATTTACTTCAACGACCAGCCGCCGCCGTCGATTCTTCAGGTCCCGGGCGCCCGCGAAGTGGCCGTGGAGTTCACCTCGCTGTCCAAGAGCTACAACATGCCCGGCTGGCGCATTGGCTTCGCCGCTGGCAACCGGTCCCTGATCGGCGCGCTCACCCGCATCAAGTCCTATCTGGACTACGGCGCCTTCACGCCGGTGCAGGTGGCGGCCACGGCGGCGCTTAACGGTCCCCAGGAGTGCGTGGGCGAGATCCGGCAGATGTACAAGGACAGGCGCGACGCCATGGTGGACTCGCTGGCCCAGGCCGGCTGGGAGATTCCATCGCCGCCCGCCACCATGTTCGCCTGGGCGCCCTTGCCGCCGGCTTTCGCGCACATGGGCTCGCTGGAGTTCTCCAAGCTGCTGCTTCAGGAGGCGAAGGTGGCCGTCTCCCCAGGCATTGGCTTCGGCGAGCATGGTGACCAGCATGTCCGCATCGCGCTGGTGGAGAACCGTCAACGTATTCGCCAGGCGGCCAGGAATATCAAGGCGTTCTTGTCTAATTATGACAAGGTGCTTGAGGACTCGGAACGCAAACGCTCGGAGGCTTGAGACCACCCATGGCGACGCCCTCCCGGATCGTCCCCACGCCCGCCTCCGCCCACGGTGGCGATAGCGCAGCGCCCCTGAGGCTGGCCATCGCCGGCTTGGGGACGGTCGGTGCCGGCACCATCCGGCTGTTGCAGGATCACCGCGACCATATTGCGGCACGCTGTGGCCGCCCCATCGAGATCGCGGCGGTCTGCGCTCGCGACCGCACTCGTGATCGCGGGTGCGATCTGTCCGGCATCTCATGGTTCGATGACCCGGTGACCATGGCCCGCGAGGCCACGGCGGACGTGGTGGTCGAGGTGATCGGTGGCACCAACGGACCGGCCCGCGATACCGTCGAGGTGGCCCTGGCCGCCGGCCGGTCGGTGGTAACCGCCAACAAGGCCCTGCTGGCCTTGCACGGTCTGGATCTGGCCCGCGCGGCCGAGCAGGCGGGTGTTCACCTCGCCTATGAAGCGGCCGTGGCGGCGGGTATCCCCATCATCAAGGCGTTGCGCGAAGGGCTGGCGGCCAATCGGGTGCGGCGCGTCTACGGCATCCTCAACGGCACTTGCAACTACATCCTGACCACCATGCAGGAAACCGGGCGCGGCTTCGAGGATGTCCTGTCGGAAGCCCAGCGCCTGGGTTACGCCGAGGCAGATCCCAGTTTTGATGTGGATGGAGTGGACGCCGCCCACAAACTGGCCATCCTGACCAGTGTCGCCTTCGGCCGGCCGGTGGACTTCGCCGCCGTCTCCATCGAGGGACTCCGTCGCGTCGACGCCATGGACATCGCCTTCGCCGACGAACTGGGCTACCGCATCAAGCTGCTCGGCGTGGCCGAGGAGACGGAGCACGGCGTCCTGCAGCGGGTCCATCCCTGCCTGGTGCCCAAGGGCGGTCCCATCGCCTCGGTGGATGGCGTCTACAATGCTGTCGTGCTGGAGGGCGACCACGCCGGCCGCGCCGTGCTGGAGGGACGGGGGGCCGGGGCGGGGCCGACGGCCTCGGCGGTGGTGGCCGACATCATGGACCTGGCCGCCGGGCGTGGCGCGCCCACCTTTGGCGTGCCGGTCGACCGGTTGCGCCAGGGCCCGTCGGCGCCCATCGAGACTCACGTCGGCGCCTGCTACGTGCGCTTGATGGTCGTGGACCGACCTGGTGTGTTCGCTGAAATCGCCGCGGCGCTGCGCGACGCCCAGGTATCCATGGAATCCATCTTGCAGCGCGGCCACGATCCTGGCGAGACGGTGCCGGTGGTGATGACCCTGCATGCGACGGTTGAGGCCGCCGCCACCCGGGCGTTGGCGCACATTGGGCGCATTGATGCGGTGGTCGAGCCACCCTGCCTGATCCGCATTGAAGAGGTGTAACATCTGCGGGCAGTGCATGCGTCCGTCCGCGCCCCCTGTGGTACACTCGGCAGACTACCCGTCCGTTCTTGACACGCCGAGAGCGCAATGATCCCCGACGCTTCCGTACATGTCCTCGATCGTAACCTGGCCCTGGAAATGGCCCGAGTCACGGAGGCGGCGGCCCTGGCCGCCGCTCGCCACCTGGGACGCGGCGACGAGCGCGCCGCATTCCGCGCCGCAAGCCGCGCCATGCGGCTGGCCCTCAATGGCGTGGATATCACCGGGCGTGTCGTCATCGGTGATGACGACCCCATGGATACGGGCCCCATGGATAATGGCGACGACGAGTCCCTCGCCGGTGTCTGCGAGGGACTCACCGTGGGCACGCGCGCGGGCCCACGTGTGGCGATCGCCGCGCAACCTCTGGAGGGCGCCACCATTTGCGCCACGGGGGCGCCCAATTCACTGGCGGTGCTGGCCATCTCCGAGGCGGGTGGATTTACCCCAACGCCGTCCGGCGCGTACATGGAAAAGATCGTCGTTGGGCCTGGGGTGCGGCCCGGCGTGCTCAGCCTGGATCAGCCTCCCGGCGAGAATGTGCGTGCCCTGGCCAAGGTGAAGGGCCTTGAAACGTCTGACCTGGTGGTCTGTATTCTCGACCGTCTCCGCAACGAAGCGGTGATCGCCGCCGTGCGCGAGGCCGGGGCCCGGGTCCAGTTGATCCAGGACGGTGACGTGTCGGGCAGCCTGGCCACCGCCGATCCCCTGAGCGGGGTGGACATGCTCATGGGCAGCGGCGGGGCCCGCGAGGGTATCCTGTCGGCGGCCGCGATGCTGTCCCTGGGAGGCTGGATGCAGGGCCGTCCGCTGGTCCGGGATGCCGCCGATCGTAAAGCCCTGCGCGCCGCCGGCCTGACGGACGTGGACCGAACGCTCGACCTGGCCGACATGGTGCGCGGCGAGGTCATGTTCGCCGCGACCGGGGTTACAGACGGTGGCGTGCTGCGCGGTGTGCGGTTCCGCAAGGGCACCGCCATCACGCATTCCCTCGTGGCGCGAACCAAGTCCGGGACCATGCGCCGCATCGAGGCCTATCATGATCTGTGCCAGAAAGCGCCCGACACGGTGGATGCCGTCGCCGGCGCGGAAGCCAGGCCGTCGTGAGCGTCTCATGGGCCGGCCGCTCCGTGCTGGGACGACGCTGGCGGATGCGCCCCGCGGACGACCGCCTGGCGGAGGCTCTCGCGCAAAGGCTGGCCCTGCCCGAAGTGGTCGGGCGCCTGCTGGCCGGCCGGGGCATCGGCCTGGACGAGGCGCCCACCTTCCTGGCGCCCACCATGCGCGCGCAATTACCCGACCCCTCGTCCCTTCAGGACATGGACGCGGCTGTCGCCCGGCTGGGCCGGGCCGTGCGTGACGGCGAAACCATTGCCGTGTTCGGTGACTATGATGTGGATGGGGCCACCTCCAGCGCGCTCTTGCGCCGGTTCCTGGAGGCCGTGGGCGCGACCGTCCTGGTGCACATTCCCGACCGCCTGGCCGAGGGCTACGGCCCCAACGGCCCGGCCCTGCGCGCCCTGGCGGACCGCGGCGCCTCCGTGGCGGTGACCGTGGATTGCGGCATCACCGCCGTCGCGGCGCTCGCCGAGGCCCGCGCCGCAGGCCTGGACGTGATCGTCGTCGATCACCACATCCCTGGCGATCACCTGCCGGAGGCCGTGGCGGTGGTCAATCCTAAACGCCGTGACGAGACCACCCCCCACCGGGATCTGGCCGCCGTGGGGGTCACCTTCCTGCTGGTGGTCGGGCTGAACCGGCATCTTCGCGAGAGCGGCTGGTATGCGGATGAGGCATCGGGGCGGACCGCGCCCGACCTGATGGTCCTGTTGGACCTGGTGGCCCTGGGCACGGTGTGTGACGTGGTGCCGCTGGTGGGGCTCAATCGGGCGTTCGTGGTCCAGGGGCTGCGGGTGATGGCCCGGCGCGGCAATCCGGGCCTGGCGGCGCTGGCCGACGTTTCGGGGGTAACGGAAGCACCGACGGCCTATCATCTGGGCTACGTCCTGGGACCACGGGTGAACGCAGGGGGCCGCGTGGGCGAGGCGTCCATGGGCATGCGCCTGTTGTCCACCGAGACTCCGGGCGAGGCGCGCCGCCTGGCCGAGGCGCTGGACGGCTTCAACCGCGACCGTCAGGCCATCGAGGCCCAGGTGTTGCTGGAGGCCATCGAGCAGGTGGAAGGCCAACCGGCCGCCGAAGAAGGCGGACCTCTGGTCCTGGCGGCCGGAGAGGGATGGCACCCAGGCGTTATCGGCATCGTCGCCAGCCGCCTCAAGGAGCGGTTCGGGGTGCCCGCCTGCGTGCTGGCCATCGAGGGCAACCACGTGAAAGGCTCGGGTCGGTCGGTGCCGGGGCTGGACCTGGGCCGCGCGGTCATCGCCGCGCGCGAGGCCGGCTTGCTGACCCTGGGGGGCGGCCACCCCATGGCGGCTGGCTTCAGTCTGGAGCCGGATCGAATTGACGCTTTTCGCGCCTACCTGGGGGCTCGCCTGGCCGAGCAACTGGGAGAAGACGGTTCCATTCTGGACCCGGTGCTTGATCTGGACGGCGTGCTGACCGTGGAGGGCGCCAACACCGATTTGCTGGCGCACCTCGATCGGGTCGCGCCTTTCGGCGCCGGCAACCCCGAGCCGGTGTTCGCGGTCATCGATGCCCGCATTGGGCATGCCGATGTTGTGGGCATGGGGCACGTGCGGTGCGTTCTCGAGGGGCGGGCCGGCGGGCGCCTGAAGGCCATCGCCTTCAAGGCCGCTGACGATGATCTGGGCCAAGCCCTGCTCACGGGGCACGGGATCGCGGCGCATCTGGCGGGAACTGTCCGTCTGGATCGATGGCAGGGGCGCACGCAGCCGCAACTGATCGTCCAGGACATGGTGCGCGTGCCCTGACAGGCCCATGTCCCGACGAAACGCGTCGCGTTTCATAAGGACATGGCCACCCGCTGCGACTATCACTGGTCGTGTGGATGGGGTACCCTAATTTGTTCATGTTCTGGCCGTGATCATGGCGGCCTATGCCTCGGGGACCGGACAGGGGGCAGATCGTTCGACATGGCACACTTGACCGCATCGTCGACCCGACCGCCAAAGGCCGACCATCGGCTTACCGGGGGCTCAAGCGCGGACACCCCGACATCGGTGAAGACCGCGCCGGCCGAGGCGAATCAATCGACCACCGAGCGCGCCGAGGATCGGCGGCGCGAGCAGGCCCGAGTGATCCACGCGATCAACGAAGCCTTACGCGGCCCGGTCCTCGATATCTACAGGACCTTACTCCCGCAACTGGGACCATTGTCGTACGAAGACGTCCTGGCCACGCCGGGCCTGGTGGACGGCTGCTTTCGTCTCTTCGAAAAGCGGCGCGACACGTTCGCCGCGTTGCTGGTCACGGACAGCGGCTTGCCGGTGGCCGACGACGACACGCCGCTGAGTTGCGGCCGGTCCGTCGCGGAGATCCGCACCCTTGTGGTGCGAACCTCGGCTAAGAAGTACTTTCGCACCCATGGCGATCGTTTCGGCGACGTGGAAGAACACAAACGGCGCCCGGATACCAAGGTCAACACCTCGCTTCTGGCGCGCCTGTTTGAACTCGTGGCCAGCCTTTGGCAAGGTCGGGACGGGCGCAGGACGGCGCATGACGATGCCGCCAGGAGGGCCAGGATCAAGGCGGACCAGTTATACGAGGAGATGGCGCCGTACCTGCGGCATGACTGGCAGGTCTCCCTTATCCCGTACTACGCCACGTTGCCCCGGACACTGATCGCCGAAATGGGCGAGGGGCTGCTGAGCCTTCGCCGGCCGGAGGACCTGGAGTTCCTGTTGAGGATCGGCCGCGCCAACTTCAATGAGGCCCAGAACATCACTGGCGAGCTGTCCCGAGAGATGCTGGACACCGATCCACGCGCCGCACGCGGCGTGACCCATGTGGGCGGCAAGGAGTACGAGCGTCTTCTTAATGGACTCCATGGGCGCATGGGCGGGCGCTTCTGGAAGGTCTTCACGGCCACGGAGCTGCTTGACAGCCTCGGCAGCAAGAGCACGGCGGATATCGTCGAGATGGCCGCGCATCTGGACAGGATGGGGTCGGACTCCGTGGACTATCTGGTTCAGTTCTTGCAGCGGCCGCAGATCGCCCCGTTCCTGAGCGTGGCCGAAACCGCGCTGGGCAGCGAGGTTTTCAACGCTGTTTTCGGCACGCCAGGAGATCCCAAACTGGCGCGGATCTTCGCTCAGAAGGCCGCGCAACTGCGTGTCGACCGTGACGATCCGGAGGACTTCGGCCGCAAGCTGACCTTCATCTTCCAGGCATATCACACGTCACCAGACGATTTCGCCAAGACCCTGTAGTAACCCAGGGCTCCGAACCCGGATGGACGATCGTTCATGAGTCACGATCCGAGAGGGTCAGGACCATCGATGGAGATCCTTCGGTCGCTCCGCTTCCTCAGG
>JANQGN010000309.1 GCA_028277295.1 Rhodospira sp. | reverse complement strand
AGAAGCACGAAGATGGACAGGACGATCGCGAGGATCAGGTTGCGCTGTTCAGGCATGGGTCCTTGGTCCGTGGATCGCCCCGGCCGGCGGCCCGGTCCGGGGCGGTGGGGGGGCGCCCGCGCGGGGCCACCCGATCGGAAACACGAGGGTGTATCGGTCCAGCGGAGAGCGGAGACCGGGCCGAAGCGACGCCTGGACCGCTCTTCGGAAGGCCGGACGTCCAGGGCGGCGAGTCGAAAGCCGCGTCACGGACGCGGCGGCCCACCGTCGGCCCCGTCTGCGCGCCATCCTCACCCCCTGACCGTCAGCACGCCGTATCCCGGTCCGGGGGGTCCGCCTGACGCGGCCGCGGCTCCTGCTCCCGGCGGCACCGGTCGACTCGCGAGCGCGCCGGCCGCGCCTCTGGGACGGGATCGTATCCCATGCCGCCCCACGGATGGCAACGAAGAATCCGCCAGGCCGCCAGCCAACCGCCGCGCAACAGGCCATGCCGGTCCAACGCCTCCAGGGCGTAGGCGGAACAGGTGGGGGTGAACCGGCAGTTCTGGCCCAGCAGCGGCGACAGAAACACCTGGTAGGCGCGGATCAGCAGCCAGGGCAGCAGGATCGGCAGCCAGGGCAGCAGGATCGGCAGCCGCCAGAGGACGCGCCGCCATCGCCGCTCCTCCGGTGGGGACGGCGGATCCGCGTTGGGGATGCTCACGCGCCCGGACCTCCCGCCGACGGATCCGGGGACGATGGATGCCCGGCGCCGCCGCCACCCACGCCGCCGCCACCCACGCCGCCGGGGGTCGCGGACCGATTGCCCTTGCCCCTCCCCTTGCCCTTCGCCTTGCCGGACGGGCGCCCGCCGCCCTTGCGGCCGCCGCCGCCAGTGGTGGGGCGCGACGGATCGAGCCGATCCAGGGCGGTGCTCAGATCGCGGACCAGGGCGGCGAACAGCCGGTCATTGGTTTCGCGCCGGCCAATCAACACGAAGTCCCAGCCAGGATAGGCGGCCTGGGGAAACACCAGGTCGGCGGCCGCCCGCAAACGCCGCCGCGCGCGATTGCGCACGACGGCCTTGCCCACCTTGCGGCTGACCGTGAAACCCACCCGGGCCGGCGACCGTTCGCCGCGCTCGCCGTCTTGACCCGTCCTGGGCCGCGGCGCGGCCTGGAGGATGAACCCGGGGGTGACCCATTTCCGGCCGTACCCGGCCACGCGCAGGAAATCGCCCCGTCGCTTGAGCCGGTCTACGGGCCGGCCGAGGGACTCGGCAGCCCATGCTGGGTTCACTGATGACGCCGTCTCGACCATCCTCGACCATCGCGGAAAGGCCGCGCGCGGAAGGGAGTGGACCACACCACGTGCGGCGATACCGTCAAGGACTCTGACTCCGTGACGGCGCAAACCACCGCACAAGATCTTGAAGTTAGTGCGCTTTCGATCCAGACAAAAGACTGTAGACTGCCTCTTTCGTCTGGATCGGCGCACGATAGCAAACCCCGAACGATCCGGATCGGATCGCGACGGCGATTTTCTTCATTATCAGTACACCAGGGCGTTTTGGATGGGTCAGTTGGCCCCGAAAACGCCCTCGGGCCGGGACACGCCAGCCCGGCGGTCACGCGGACAGACGCTTGCGACCCTTGGCACGCCGGTTGGCGAGAACGCGGCGGCCCCCCACGGTGGCGCTGCGGCTGCGGAACCCGTGCCGCCGTTTGCGGACGAGCTTGCTGGGCTGATACGTACGTTTCACGGCGGCGACTCCGTTGTCTGCTCGAAACCTCGGTTTTCGGGAAGCGAGGTGTATACGCGCCCCCCTTGGCGGTGTCAACGCCGGGGTTTTAGGGCCCAGGGCTCCGAACGCGGACGACAGATCCGTCAGGGTGCTCGTTTCCGTTGGAGATCCTTCGCACCCTTTGGGTGCTCAGAGCCCGTCCGGAAAGTCTCGAAAACCTCAATATAGTGTGGCTTGCTCCCCGAATGGCATACCGTATGTGGTGCGCTTCAAGGCTTTCCGGACAGACACTCAGGATGAGGGCTGTCCATTTAAAACAACCTCATCCTGAGGGAGTGAAACGACCGAAGGATCTCCATCGAACGTGCGGACCGTTGCCCGCGTTAACCTGAGCCCGTTGCCCTGATGGGGTGCTCAACCGCCGACACCCACCGGCGATGCCCGTCATCAAACCGGGACATGAGGCGGGCGTTGTCCCATTTGCCGGGCACGCGCTGGACAATTGTTTCAGGGTCGGGAAACGATTACCTATCAGAAAGGACGGTGCGCGCGACCACCCCGTGACAACCAGGGGGAGACAACCAGAGGGAGCCCGCATGACCGCGAACGGAAATGGAGTCGGCCACGCCGAGATGGCGGACCGCCCGGGGGGAGTGGCGGGGGGAGTGGCCTCGTCGGCGGCGCAAGACGGCGAGACCGACGCCCCGGACCGCGCCCCGGCGGTCGCGACCGAGGCCGGCCCGGGCCGTGGCTGGAGGGCGCGACTCGGCCTGTTGGCGGGTCTTGTGCTGGGGCTGACCGCCTTTCTGGTGTTGGACGGACCCGCGCTGCTGTCCTTCGAAACCCTGGGCCGCCATCACGAGGCCATCGTCGCGTGGGTGTCGGCGCACCGGCTTGCCGCCGTGCTGACCTTCGTGGCGATTTACGTCCTGGCCGTCACCTTCAGTGTTCCCGGCGCGGTGTGGATGAGCGTCGCTGGCGGCTACCTGTTCGGGCCTGTGCCGGGCACCATCCTGATTGTCGTCTCCGCCACCCTGGGGGCGACCGCCGTGTTCCTGGCCGCCCGCACCATTCTCGGCGAGGGCTGGCGCCGGCGCGCCTTTTCCGGCGGCGGCCAGCAGTTGGCCAAACGGTTGCGTGACAACGCCTTCTCCGGGATGCTGGTGCTCCGTCTGGTGCCCCTGTTCCCGTTCTGGCTGGTGAACCTGGTGCCCGCCTTCCTGGACGTGCCGTTGCGTAGCTACATGCTGGCCACGTTTCTGGGCATCGTTCCCGGGGCGGTCGTCTTCGCCAGCGTCGGCGCCGGCCTTGATCATGTGCTTGCGGCGGGGGGCACGCCTAACCTGAACGTGCTGTACGATCCGCATGTCCTGGGTCCGCTGTTGGGTCTGGCGGTGCTGGCCATGCTGCCGACAGTGTGGCGACGCTGGAAGGGGCCGGACGGATGACAGGGGCGACGCTGACGCCCGATCTGTGCGTCATCGGGGCCGGCGCGGGTGGGCTGACCGTGGCGGCCGGCGCCGCGCAGATGGGCGCCTCCGTGGTCCTGATCGAGAAGGGCGTCATGGGCGGCGACTGCCTGAACGCAGGCTGCGTGCCGTCGAAGTCCCTGCTCGCCGCCGCCCGCGCGGCACAGGAGGCGCGGGATGCCGCGCGGTTCGGCGTGCACGCGGGCGAGCCCGCCATCGATTTCGCCGCCGTGATGGACCACGTCCGGGGTGTCATCGATGGCATCGCGCCCACCGATTCCCAGGCGCGCTTCGAATCCCTCGGCGTGACGGTGCTGCGGACCGAGGCCCACTTCACCGATCCCCGCACGGTGGCGGCCGGCGACCATCGGGTACGCGCCCGGCGCTTCGTGGTGGCCGCGGGCTCCCTGCCCCATGTGCCGGCGCTTCCGGGCCTGGCGGAGGTGCCCTTTCTGACCAATGAGACCGTGTTCGCGCTACGCGAGCGGCCATCCCATCTGCTGATCCTGGGGGGCGGTCCGATCGGCTGCGAACTGGGACAGGCGTTCCGGCGCCTGGGCAGCCGGGTGACCATTCTCGAGGCGGAACGCATCCTCGGGCGTGACGATCCGGACATGGCCGAGGTGGTGCGGGCGCGCCTGATCGAGGACGGGGTGGACCTGCGCGAGGGATGGCGCGCGACCGGGGTCGAGCCCGCCACCGGCGGCGCGCCGACGGGCGGTGAGACGGCGGGCGACGGCATCCGTCTGAGCGCCATCGACGGCGCGGGCGACGCGAACACCCTGACCGGAAGCCATCTGCTGGTCGCCCTGGGCCGACGCGCGGCCCTCCGGGGCCTCAAGCTGGCCTCCGCCGACATCATCGCCACCCCCCACGGCATCCGCGTCGACCGTCGCCTGCGCACCACGAACACCCGGGTGTTCGCCATCGGCGACATCACCGGCGGCCCCATGTTCACCCATGCGGCCAGTCACGCGGCCTCGGTGGTGTTGCGCCAGGCGCTGTTCCGCTTGCCGGCCCGCCTGGACGAGGCCACCATCCCTCATGTCACCTACACCGACCCGGAACTGGCCTGGGTCGGGCTGACGGAAGCCGAGGTCACGCGCGCCGGCCGACGGGCGCGAGTGGTGCACTGGGCCTTCGCCGAGAACGACCGCGCCCGCTGCGAGCGCCGCGCCGAGGGCCTGGTCAAGGTGGTGGCCACACCCGGCGGGCGGGTGCTGGGCGCCGGGGTGGTCGGACGAGAGGCCGGCGAGATGATCCAGCCCTGGGTCCTGGCCATCCGCCACAGGCTGAGCCTGGGGGCGATGGCCACCATGGTCGCCCCCTACCCCACCCGCACCGAGGCCAGCAAGCGCGCCGCCGGGGCGTTCCATGCCCCGGCCCTGTTCTCGCACCGCACCCGCCGCCTGGTGCGGCTGCTGTCCTGGCTGGGATGAGCCCCATGGCCGACACCGTTCACGACCTGTTGCGCGGTCACGCGCCCGACGGCCCGGCGATCGGCGCCCCGGGCCGCCCCTGGCTCACCCATGGCGCCCTGACCGACCTGGCGGCGCGGATGCGCGCCTCCGTCAATGGTCTTGGCATCGGGCGCGGCGACCGCGTGGCGCTGGTGCTGCCGAACGGACCCGAGATGGCCGTGGCCTTCGTCTGCCTGGCCGGGTGTGTCGAGGTGGCGCCGCTCAATCCGACCCTCCCCCATGACGAGATCGCGTTCGCCCTCAAGGACCTCCGGGCGCGGTTGCTGGTGGTGACGGCGGGCGACGACGGCCCGGCGGTGGCCGCCGCCCGGGGGCTGGGGATTCCGGTCGCCCGCCTGGAGAGCCAGGCCGATGGCCCCGCCGGCACCGTCACCCTGATGGCCGGCGAGGGCGCCGGCCCCGGACCACCGGCGCGGCCGGGCGTCTCCCACCCCGACGACGGCGCGCTGGTCCTGCACACCTCGGGCACGACGGCGCGGCCGAAAATCGTCCCGCTGCTGAACCGCAACGTCGCCGCCTCGGCCCGGCACATCGGCGCGGCGCTGGCGCTGACGCCGGACGACCGTTGCCTCAACATCATGCCGCTGTTCCACATCCACGGGCTGATCGCGGCGGTCACCGCGTCGCTAGCCCACGGGGCTTCGGTCTGGTGCGCCCCCGGTTTCGACGCGCTGCGCGTCTTCGGCTGGCTGCGGGAGGCCCGGCCCACCTGGTACACGGCCGTGCCCACCATGCATCAGGCCATCCTCGCGCGGGCGGCGCGCAATGCCGAGACCGTGGCGGCGGCGCGGCCGCGCTTCATCCGCTCCTCGTCGGCCGCGTTGCCGGCCCCGGTCATGGCGGCCCTGGAGGAGACCTTCGGCTGCCCGGTGATCGAAAGCTATGGCATGACCGAGGCTTGCCATCAGATGACCTCCAACCCGCTGCCGCCAGCGCCGCGCCGGGCGGGCAGCGTGGGCCTGGCCGCCGGCCCCCTGGTGCGCCTGGCCGAGGAGGCCGCCCCCCGGCTGCTCGACATCGACACGCCGGAGCAACGCGGCGAGGTGGTCATCAGCGGCCCCAATGTCACCCCAGGCTACGAAGCCAATCCCGAGGCCAACGCCAGGGCGTTCTTCGAGGCCGAGGGGCAGCGCTGGTTCCGCACCGGCGACCAGGGGATGATGGACGCCGGGGGCATGCTCACCCTCGTTGGACGAATCAAGGAGCTTATCAACCGCGGCGGGGAGAAGATCAGCCCCCTGGAGGTGGACGGCGTGCTGATAACTCATCCGTCGGTGCAACAGGTGGTGACCTTCGCCATTCCGCACCGCACCCTGGGCGAGGACGTGGGCGCCGCCGTGGTGCTGCGCGAGGGCCACACGGCCAGCGACCATGACCTGCGGGCCTTCGCCGCCGCGCGCCTGGCGGCTTTCAAGGTGCCGCGCACGGTGCTGATCGTGGACGAAATCCCGAAAGGGCCGACCGGCAAGCCGCGGCGCATCGGCCTGGCCGAGGCGCTGGGGATCGGCCCGCGATGACCGGCCCCCGAATCTGCATCCTCGGCGCCGGGGCCATCGGCGGCTTCCTGGGCGCCCGCATCGCCCTGGCCGGGGCCGCCGAGGTCTGCCTGGTCGCGCGTGGCCGGCACCTGGAGGCATTGCGCGCCGACGGCCTGACCCTGATCGCGGGCGAGGACCGTGGCTCGGTGAGGCTGCGGGCCAGCGACACCCCGGCGGACCTGGGGCCGCAGGACTACGTGATCGTGACCCTGAAGGCGAACGCCGTGCCGGCCATGGTGCCGGCCATGGCGCCCCTGCTCGGCCCGGATACCTGCGTCGTCATGGGGGTCAACGGCGTCCCCTGGTGGTACTTCCACGCGCTGCCCGGCCCCTGGGAAGGGCGGCGCCTGACCAGCGTTGATCCCGGCGATGCCCAATGGACCGGCATCGGCCCCGCCCGGGTGCTGGGCTGCGTGGTCCATCCCGCCGCCGAGGTCATCGCCCCCGGCGTGGTGCGCCACGTCGAGGGCACCCGCTTTTCCCTGGGTGAACCCTCCGGCGAGCGGAGCCAGCGGGCGCTGGTGCTGTCGGCGGTGCTCTCCGCGGCCGGCCTGAAGGCGCCGGTGCGCCCGGACATCCGCAATGAGATCTGGGTCAAGCTGTGGGGCAATCTTTCGTTCAATCCCCTGAGCGCCCTGACCGGGGCCACCCTGGACGTGCTGTGCGCCGACGAGGGCACGCGTGGCCTGGCCCGGGCCATGATGGTGGAGGCGCAAGCGATCGCCGAGGCCCTGGGCGTACGCTTCCCCATCGACGTTGATCGCCGCATCGCCGGGGCGGCGGCCGTGGGCGCGCACAAGACCTCCATGCTCCAGGACCTGGAGCGCGGCCGACCCATGGAGATCGAGGCCCTTGTGGGCGCGGTGGCCGAACTGGGCCGCCTGGTGAGGGTGGCGACGCCCGCCCTCGACACGGTGCTGGCCCTGGTGCGGCTGCGCGCCCGCGTCGCCGGATGCCTGGACACGACGGCGCCGCGAGACGGTGATCAGGCGCCGGCCGAGGCTTTGCGGACGGCCCCGGGCCGCGTATGGTAAGGCCCTGCACTTCTCCCACCTCGGGGCTCGTCATGGTCGCCGTCCTGTTCGTCTGCACCGGAAACATTTGCCGCTCGCCCACGGCCGAGGGACTGTTCCGGCATAAGGCCCGGGCCGCCGGCCTGGACGGCCAGGTCAGCATCGAGTCAGCCGGCACCACCGCTTATCACGAGGGCGAGCCGCCCGACCCGCGCGCCGCCGAGGCCGCCCGACGGCGCGGCTATAGCCTGGACGGTCAGACCGCCCGGCCGGTGAGGCGCGGTGACTTCGACCGCTTCGACCTGCTGGTGGCCATGGATCGCGGACATGTCAATCGTCTGCGATCCCTGGCCCCCGACGACACCGCCCGCGCCCGCGTGGTGCTGATGAGCACCTTCGCCCGCCGCCCCAACACGCCACGCGACGTGCCCGATCCATACTACGGCGGCGGCGACGGCTTCGAGCAGGTGCTCGACATGCTGGAGGACGCCACCGAGGGCCTGCTCGACCACGTGCGCGCGCGCCTCGACGCCGCCTCGTCTTGACCCGACCCAGGGGCGGCGCCGCGACGCCCCTCGTCCCGGCCAGGCCCGGCCAAGGGGAGGAGACCATGCGCGACAGTGCCCGCGCGCTGGTGGAACAGGCCGCCGGCGCCAAGGTCACCGCCAGCCGGCCGCTGTCTGGCGGCTGTATCGGCGAGGTCTATCATCTGTCCCTGACCGACGGGCGCGCCCTGGTGGCGAAGGTGGGGGGCGCCGGGAGCGGCCTGGCCCTGGAGGGGGCCATGCTGCGTCACCTGGCCGCGCACGGGGCGCCGGTGCCCGAGGTGCTGCGGGCCGACGATCACTTGCTGCTCATGACGTTCGTGCCGTCGGGCGACGCCCTGACACCGCGCGTCCAGGACCACGCCGCCCACGTGATCGCCGCCCTGCACGACAACGCCGGGCCGTGCTTCGGCTTCGCCTTCGACACCGTCATTGGCGGCCTGCCCCAGCCCAATCCCCAGGAAGACCGATGGGTGCCCTTCTTCCGCGACCATCGGCTGCTGTTCATGGCCGGCGAGGCGGCGCGCGCCGGCCGCCTGCCGGCGGCGATCCTGCGGCGGATCGAGGCCCTGGCGGCTCGCCTCGACGAGATTCTGGAGGAGCCGGACCACCCCAGCCTGTTGCATGGCGACCTGTGGACCGGCAACGTGCTGGCCCATCAGGGGCGCCTGTCGGGGCTGATCGATCCGGCCCTCTATTGGGGGCACCCGGAGGTGGAACTGGCCTTCACCACGCTTTTCGGCACCTTCGGGGATGTGTTCTTCAACCGCTATCATGACCTGCGGCCGATCCGCCCAGGGTTCTTCGAGGAGCGGCTTGAGGTCTACAACATGTATCCCCTGCTGGTGCACGTGCGCCTGTTCGGCGGCGGCTATCTGGGCGGGGTGGACCGGACCTTGCGCCGACTGGGGATATGAGCGGGACGTCGTTGGTCGCTTTCCGTGGCGTCCGACGCAGGCTCGCCGCACGAACGGGGTGGTCTTCGGGATCACCCCCGCACGGCCCTGCGCTGGCCAACAAAGCCCTCGAAGGCGCGCACCTCGGCCTCGCTCATGTCCAGCCGGATGTGGGTGGCGGCGTCTGTCCGGGCGACGATGACGCCCTGCAGGCACCCCACGTCCGGGATGTCGATGCCGAAGCTCTGC
>JANQGN010000272.1 GCA_028277295.1 Rhodospira sp. | reverse complement strand
CCCGAGGGGATCGGGTCCCAGTGGAGCGCGATGGCGTCGATCACGGCCCGTTGCTGGGGGGTCTGATACTGCTCCACGCGGGCCTTGTAGAACGGCGTGACCTGATCGAGCAGCGCCTCCAGATCGGTGAACACGGTGTCGCTCTCGGCGCGTTCCAGAAGCTGGTAGATCAGCGCCAGGACGCGCGGGTTGCCCCCGGTCAGGGTGTAGAGGGTGCGCAGGCGGGCCGGCTGTCGCGCCAGGATGGCGCGCACCGGCGCCCCGGCCTCCTGGCGCAGGTCGGCCAGGGCGCGCAGGCAGGCGAACACCTCGTCGGCCGTCAGCGGGTCCAGCGGATGGGGGTGAAAGAACTCGTAGAAGGCGGCCGTGCGGTCCCCGCTTTGGGCCAGGTACTCGGTGGCGGCGCCGATGACGATGGGTCCGTCCGCCCGCTGCAGGACGCTCCGCAACGCCCATTGCTGGTACTCGCTCAGGGCATCAAGGATCAGGTCCAGGTTGTCGAGCAGCAGCACGGGGCGCAGGCCGATCCGCCGGCAGGCGTCCAGGAAGCCGTCGGCGGCGGCGTCGGGGTCCCGCCACGCCTCCGTCTCCATCGCCTGGTCCAGGTGCGCGGCAATCGGCTCGTGCCCGTTGACGTCGCACCACTCGGCCAGGGACTCGGCGCAGTTGCGCCACAGGACATCGAGGCCGAGGACGTTGTACTGCTCCTCCCGAAAGCGCAGCGGGAGGAACCGCGCGCTCAGGGCCTCGTCCTGGGCGATGGCGATCGCCAGGCGCCGCAGCAGCGTCGTCTTGCCCATGCCACGGGCGCCGATGAGGATCTGGTGCTCGCTGGAGGCACCCTCGCCCTGGGCGCGCAGGATGTTGAGCAGCATCTCCAGCAACTCTCGGCGGGCCACGAAGGCGGCCACGAAGATATCGTCGTCCTGACGGTCCTGATTGTACAGGGAGACACCGGGCAGGGTGGTCATGCGCTCATATACTCCAGCCAGTACCGCCGCAGCAGGCCGGACCGAAACCGCCAGCGATCCTCGGCCCTCGACAGGTAGCCATCGTTGGCGAGACTGCTCGTCAGGTCCTTGAGGGCGCGGCGGTCAACACCCGAACCCTGGCGCGCCAGCACGGCCAGAAGCGTGTTCTCGGTTTCACCATCCGGACCCTGGCAACAGGTGTTGAGGATCGCCTCCAGCCGCCGCGTGTCCTCGTCGGGGAAGTTCTTGTCGATATGCTCCTCCCAGGCGGAGAAGCAGACTCGATGGGATGGCTCCAGCAGTTTGGCGAAGGCCGCGTCCACGTCCGCCACGGTCACCGTGGCACAGCCGGTGCCGCCGCCTTGCCCCGTGGGGCGTCCCGTCGGGCGAAGCTCTCGCCCCAGTCTTTGGAGATAGTAGGGCGCCAGCCATCCCAGTTCGCGGGCAAGATGCTCGAAGACGGTGTCATCGATGGCCAGGCGCCGGGTCAACTGACCGCTGTCCGCCAAGTGCGTAAGATAGGAGCGCGCTTCCGCCTCGGTAAAGGGCGCCAGACCGAAGGGCTGGAGGTCCAGAAGCGCGCCGCCAAGCCCGAAGCGCCGCGCCACCACGTCCAACCCCACCGACCCCGCCAACAGCCACGTGACGTTGCGGTAACTCTGCTGAAGGCTCCGCAAGTGATAGAGAAGGGTTCGCGTGGCGTCCTGATCCTTGGAGGCGAGCGCTAACGCGAACAGCGAAAACTCGTCGACCATGATGACTGTTTTCCGGTCCGACCGGCTGAGTGATTCCACCAGGCACTCCGAGAATGTCTTCGGGTCGACCTGCCCCACAATCTGTGACAGCGAGTCCTTGACATCGCCACCCGCGACCTGCCGCAGCCTTTGCTTAAGGTGATCAAAAACAGCTTCGTGTAGATGTTTCTGTTTCTCGATCGCATTGCAGAGAGCGCCGAGGAACGCCTGCTCCGTCCCCTTGCCCGAGGCGTCGAACCGAACGCAGAGATGCCCCTCACGCGTCAGGTCGTCGTCGACCCGTTCCATCAGCCATGTCTTGCCGACTCGGCGCGGCGCCAACATGAGGACGCTCACCTCGGACAGCAGGTAGTGCTTCAGGTCCATGCGTTCGCGGGGGCGATGATGCAGCGCGCTCATAGTTCGCTCCTTGCCGTGAGACGTCCCTCAGGAACCGAGGCTCGGGAATTATGCGTTGTTCAATAAATTCGTCAACGCATAAACCTATTCAGGTCTAATTCCTATATCGCCGTACGGCGAAGTCGCATCGTATGCGGCACATCATCGCGTCATGCCGGCCGATATTCAACCTGTCCATCTATCATCGTCGCCGACCCGCGCCCCGACACGGAACGGCGCGGCCCCTCGCCCGAGAGACCGCGCCACTCCCGTCATCCCACCTGCCGCAGATAGGCGTCCGATCGGGACTCAGCACCTTGAGAGCATGGTGAGTGATATTGAACTCACCCACCATGCTCTAAGAGCCCGTCCGGAAAGTCCCGGGGACCGCAATATGTAGTGTGTCTGTGCCAGGGCTCCGAACCCGGATGGACGATCGTTCATGAGTCTCGATCCGAGAGGATCAGGACCATCGATGGAGATCCTTCGGTCGCTCCGCTTCCTCAGGATGAAGCCCTTAATAAAGTGAAAATCCTCATCCTGAGCGTCCGCAGGACGCGAAGGATCTCCAACGGACCCATGGACCCTTAGAGCCCGTCCGAAAAGTCTCGAAAATCTCAATATAGTGTGGCTTGTTCCCCGAACAGCATACCGTATGTGGTGCGCCTCAAGGCTTTCCGGACAGACACTTACAAACCGCTCATCCGAGTTCGGAGCCCTGGGCGGAACGGTCGCCACATTGCCCCGGCGGCGCCGACGCGGCATGCTGTTGATGTCAGGGGAGCCGTCGTCCCTCCCGCCGAGAGCCCCGATGACCCGCACCGCGCCCCATCACGGGCCTCGCCCCCACGCCGGCCTCGCGCCGCCGCCCCTACCCTGGACACTGGGCCAGTTGGCCATGGTCCAGGCCGCCACGCCCTATCGGCCGGTGTTCCTGACCCTGCTGGTCATGGCCTATGGCCTGGTGGCGATCGTGCCCACCCAGCCATGGCCCAGCCGCATCGGCGGCGACATGGCGGCTGGCGGCGAGTCCCTGGATACCCTTCTCATGCTGGGCATGCTGGGGCTGTCCGCCGTGGTGCTGATCGAGCGGCGCCACCTGGCGCTGCATCTGCTGGCGCGCACCTGGCCCCTGGCATTGACCCTGGCCTGGTTCCTGGCCTCCGCGGTCTGGGCGGACTTCCCCACCCTAACGCTAAAGCGCACGGCGTTCCTGATCGTTGGCTACCTGATCGCCCTGGGCATCGCCAGCGGAAGCGGCGCGCCATGGCAGGTGCCCCGCCTGCTGGCCGCCTGCTTCGCGGGGGTAATCCTGGTGAACCTGGCCTCCGTGATCGTGGCCCCGCACTTGGCGCTCAGCGACATCGGCGCCCGGGGGATGTATGGCCAGAAGAACATCGCCGGCGTGGTCGCCATGATCGGCATCGTCGTCCTGACCTTCGCCCTGCTGCGCGCCCGCGCGCGAACGGCCGCGCTGGTGATGCTGGGCACCCTGGCGATGGCCCTGGCCTTCCTGGTGCTCACGCGCTCCAAGACCTCCCTGGGCCTGGTGGCCGTCTTCCTGGCCTTCATCCTGCCCCTGGCCGCTGGCCTGTCCTTTGGGCGGGCGCTGGGCCTGGCGTTGATCCTGGGCGCCGGTCTGGTGGTCACGCTGTTCCTGTTCGTCTCCGGGCTGATGGGCTGGGGCACGCCGGAGATGCTGGCGGCTCTGGTGGGCGACCCGACCTTCACCGCGCGCACCGACATCTGGGCGTTTGTCTGGGATCATATCCGCCACGCCCCGCTCCTGGGCACCGGCTATGGATCGTTCTGGGACGTGGGGCCTGATAGCGACCCATTGCGGGATGCCCAATCCTGGCTCGCCTCGGTGGAGCTGGGGATCATCAACCAGGCACACAACGGCTACCTGGATATCCTGTTGCAGGCGGGCGTGCCTGGTCTTCTGGGGCTGCTGCTGGTGCTGGGCCGGTCGCTGTGGCGCGCCATCGTGTTCATGATCCGCTGCCAGGCCGCGCCTGGCGACTGGACCGCCCATGCCCTGACATTCTCGGTGCTGAGCCTGCTGGCGGTCTACAATCTCATGGAAACGGCACTGCTCAGCCGCGTGCACCTGGCCAACCAGATTTTCGTGCTCGTGGTTGTGCTGAGCGAGCGGTGGACCTTCCCGGCCGCCCCGCCGCCGTCTCCGTCAGCAGAACGCCCATCGCCTGGCCAATAACCGGATAGATGGCCGTCGCCCGCACCTGATCCCGCGCCGCCCGGCCGATCGCGGCCCGCCGCGCCGGGTCATCCCAGACCCCTTGGATCGCGGCCGCGAGAGCGTCGACATCGCCCGGCGGCACCAGCAGACCGGTCACGCCGTCCTCCACGTAGTCCTCCGTGCCCACGGTGCGCGTCGCCACCACGCAGCGGCCCAGAAGCATGGCCTCGATCACCGTCACCTGACCCGACGCGGTCACCGTGTTGGCCAGGGGAACCACGGAAACCCGTGCCCGCTGAGCCAGGGCGTGACACGCCGCCAGAGGCTCGCCGGATCGCGCCGTCACGCCTGGCGGCAGGTCCAATCCCTCCACGGCGTGGGCACCGCTGACAATCACGCCCGGCAGACCGAGCCGGCGGAGCGCGTCGACCAGGGCGCGGTAGTCCCGCCCCGCCGACCCCAGGGCCACCACAAAGGGCCTGGACACGTCCTCCTCAAGGCTGGGCGCCTGGTCCTCGATGGCGAAGGGCACGAATCGGAACCGTGCCCGAGGCAGGCCGAACGCCTCGGCGTAGAGGCCGATCTCGGCGCGCGCGTGCACGACCATCGTATCCACCCGGCATAGCGCGAACGCCGCGAGGCCCCGCTTCAGGCGCCCACCCGTGCCGCCCAGGTTGAACGACCATCCGACGATCGGCCAGCGGGCGCCGGTCAGCCGGGCCAGCAGGCCGGCGCAAACCGTCAACGGCGGGAACCCGCAGAGGATCCCGACGGCCCGCCCCTCGGCGGCGGCCCGCCGGGCGGCCCGCCAGCCCCGCCAGGCATGCCGCAGGCTGTCCAGCCACTGACGGGCGCTGGTGCGGGCCCGCGAGCGGTCGTGATCGTAGCCGGCCACCAGCAGGTCAAACGTGTGCGCTGGGTCCGTCACGAAATCGTGCAACCACGGTTCCCGGCCCGTCTGGATGCTGGGATAGAGGATGATCCAGTGCATGCCCGACGCTCCCCGCCGCCCGCCGCACGCCGACCACTGCCCGCGTGGCCCGTGCCCCTCCCCTCCGTCCTCGCCCCATCGCGGTCCAGGGGGTGGGGCCGCAGGATACAGGCACGTCCCCGGCCAGGACAGCCCCCGCCGATCGAGCCATGGCGGCGCCCTTGGCCGCCGCGGCCCGAGACGTTACCCTTCCGGCGCGGCGGACAGACGCATGCCTCATCCGCCACCGGTACAAGGGACGCCCCATGCCCACCATCCTGGTCACCGGCGCCGCCGGCTTCCTGGGCCAGCATGTGACCCGCCACCTGGCGGCCCGTCCCGGCACCCGGGTGCGCGCCGGGTCGCGCCGTCCCGGGCGCGCGCCCGTCACGGACAATCCCACCCTCACCGTCGTCCCCGCCGACGTCCTGAACGCCCGCCAGCTTGACGCCGCCCTGGACGGCTGCGACGCCGTCGTGCATGGGGCCGTCGGCGACTGGCGAACCACCGTGGAGGGTGCCCGCCAGGTCATGGAAGCCGCCCGGCGCCAAGGCGTACGGCGGGTGGTGGCGATCAGTTCCATCGCCGTGCACGGCGGCGCGGACGGCCGCCTGACCGAGGACGCCCCCCTGGTCGAGGGCCGCCGCGACTACGCGGGCGCCAAGGCCGAGGCCGAGCGGATACTGACCGCCCTGGGCCGGGTCTCTGGCGCCCCGGCCGTGACCCTGCTGCGCCCCACCATCATCTATGGCCCCGGAAGTGCCCTTTGGATCGACCTCCTGGCCCGGCGTATCCGCTCCGGCCGCTGGGGGACCCTTGGCCCCCGTGGCGAGGGCCTCTGCAACCCGGTCTGCGTCGATGACGTGGCGGCGGCCATCGCCGCCGCGCTGGACGCCGACGGTCCCCACGGCGAGGCGCTGTTCATCAATGGCCCCGAGACGCTGACCTGGAACATCTACTTCACCCACCTGGCGGCGGCCCTGGGCACCCCGCCGCTGGCCGTCCTGGGCACCGCCACCCTGGCCCGGCGGCAGATGACGGCCCTGCCGGCCAAGGCCCTGGCCCGCCTGGCGCCATCCCTGCGGCCCTGGCTGCGCGCAACCATCGAGGCCGCGCCAGCGGCCAGCGAGCGCGCCCTGTTCGCCCTCAAGGCCGAATACCCGACGGACCGCGCCGAGGCCCGCCTCGGCTGGCGGCCCATCGTGCCGCTCAAGGCGGGTCTGGCGCGCGCCGTCGCCGCCCCGCCTCCGGAGCCCCGCCCATGACATCCGCCGAGCCCGCGTCGGCACCCGCTGTTTCGGTCGTGGTCTGTACCTACAACCGGCCCGACCTGCTGGTGGCGACGGTACGGGGCTGCCTGGACAAGGCCACCCGTCGTGCCCTGCCCTACGAGATCATGGTGTCCGACAACAGTCCCGACGGCTACGCCGAGACCACGTTGCGGACCGCGCTGGAGACCCTGCCGGAAAGTCGAGGCGTGCCCCTGAGGGTGGTGCGGGCGTCGCCGCCCAACATCTCCATCGCCCGCAACGCCGGCGTGACCGCCAGCCGCGCCCCGCTGGTGGCCTTCCTCGACGACGACCTGGATCCAGACCCCGGCTGGCTCGATGCCCTGGTGGACACCCTGAACGCCAGCGGCGCCGACGTGGTGGCTGGCCCCGTGCGCCCCGTGTTCACCGGGCTGGACGAGGCCGACGATCTCACCGAGACCGACGCACAAACCTGCTGGTGGTGCCGCCGCGACATGGGCGCCCCCAGCGGAACCCCCATCGTCATCGACGGCCCCCGACGCACGCGTACCATGATCATCGGCACCGAAAACACGCTGTGGCGCAAGGCCACCACGCTCGCGGACCCGGCCCCCTTCGATCCCGCCTTCGGCGGCTGCGGCGGCGAGGACCTGGACCTGCTCATGCGGCTGGAGCGACGCGGGCGGCGCGTCGCCTGGTGTGCCGAAGCTGGCGTCAGTGGACTCGTCCCGGCCTCACGGCTGGCCCCGCGCTACCAGCTGCTGCGGGCCTTCGGCGGTGCCCAGGCCTACGCCTCGGCGGCGGTCAAGAACGACCCGCGCCCACGCCGGCGGCGCGCGGCCATCACCGCGCGCGCGATGGGGCAGGTTCTGGTGTACGCGCTGCTGCTGCCGCTCACCCCGGTCCTGCCCCGCCCGCGCCGCCGCCGGATTCTGGTCGGCCTGGCGTTTGGGCTGGGCAAACTGGCCTGGCGCCGCAAGGTGAGCGTCTATCAGATGGAGCAGCGCCGCGAGAGCCAACACGCGCCACCCCATGGAAGGACCATGCCGTGACCCGGAGCACCACCACCGGCATCGCCTTCATCGGCTGCGGCTTCGTCGCCGACCTGTACACGCAGACCCTTTCGGCGCACCCGGGGGTGCGCCTGACCGGCGTCTTCGACCGCGATCCCGCCCGGCTGGACGCCTTTGCCGCCTATCACGGGACCCGTGCCTATGCGGACCGCGCCACGCTGCTGGCGGATCCGGCCGTGGACATCGTTGTCAACCTGACCAATCCGTCGAGCCACGCCGACGTCACCCGCGCGGCCCTGCAGGCGGGCAAGGCCGTCTATTCCGAAAAACCCCTGGCCACAACGCTGACGGACGCGCTGGACCTGGCCGACCGGGCCCGCGCCGCCGGTCTTGGGCTGGCCGCGGCGCCCTGCAATCACCTGAGCGACGCCGTCCAGACCCTCGTCATGGCCCTGCGAGCCCGGCGCATCGGCCGGCCGTTGCTGGCGCACGCGGAGATGGACGACGGCATGATCCCGGGACTGCGCCATGGTGACTGGCGGAGCGCCTCGGGCGCCCCCTGGCCAGCCAGGGACGAGTTCGAGACCGGTTGTGTCATGGAGCACGCCGGCTATCAGATCGCACCCCTGGTGAGCCTGTTCGGGCCCGTGCGCCGGGTGACCACCATGGCCAGCCTTCGCCTGCCCGACAAGGCGCCACACCTCGCCCTGGGGCCGCAGGGACCGGATCTGTCCTTCGGGGTGCTGGACTTCGACGACGGGATCACCGCTCGCCTGACCTGCAGCATCCTGGCCCCCATGAACCGCTCGCTCAGGGTTGTTGGGGAGCGTGGAGTCCTGACGCTCAGCGACGTGTGGGAATACGATAGCCCCGTACGCCTGTCCCTCACCGGCGCCGGCCCCGGCCAGCGCATGCGCCGCGGGCTGGAAAAGCGGATCCTGTCCCGCTGGGCGCCGGGGCTCATGCTGGGGCGGCGGCTGCCTGCTCCGCGCGGCCTGGGCATTGGCCGGCTGCGCGGGAGCGGTCACCGCATGGACTTCGGGCGCGGCGTGGCCGCATTGGCTCGGGCCCTCAGGACCGACGCGCCAACGGGGCCGATGCTCGACCTGGCGATCCATGTCACCGAGGTTACCCTCGCCCTTCAAGCCACGCCCGGGCAGCCCCGGGTGACGGAGATCACCAGCGATCCGTCGCCCTGGCCGCAGTCTTTTTGATGAATGACCCGATTTGAAAACCCTGAGGACTCACGATACCGTAAAAATGTTCCCGCACCGGCACCCGCTTGACCTCGTAACGTGCGCCGGTCACCCCTGATATCGCCAAGGACCGCGGCCTTGCTCCAGTCCGTCCAGTACCTGCGCGGTCTCGCCGCCTTGATGGTGGTGCTGCACCACCTGCTCTTGCCGACGTCCCTGGGCCTTCCGTTCTCGGTCCCGATGAACATCGGCGCGAGCGGCGTGGACATGTTCTTCGTCATCAGTGGCTTCGTGATCGCCTACACCCACGCTCGCGCATCCTATGGTCCGGCCTATTTTCTGTATCGACGGGTCATCCGCGTAGCGCCGTTGTACTGGATCTTGACCGGCGTCGGCGTGAGCTTGCATCTGGGCCTGGGGCTCTTCAGCACGTGGGTGGTGACACCGGCCACGGTGACCCAGTCCCTCCTGTTCCTGCCTTTTCCCAATCCGACCCAGCCAGACACCATCTTCCCCCTGCTCGAACCCGGCTGGACCCTGATCTACGAGATGTTTTTCTATGCCCTGTTCACGCTGGCCATTCTGCTTGCACACGATCGGGCGGTCTGGGCCTTGACAGTCGTCCTCCTGGCGCTGGTGGGCGTCGGCCTCTTGGTGCCCGAGGGCTCCACGCTCGTCTCCACCTACACCGACCCGCTGCTGCTGGAGTTCGTGGCCGGGATGCTGATCGCCCGTTGGCTGGTGGGCCGAGACGGCGCCCCGCCCTCCCCACGCCTCGCATGGCTGCTGATCCCTGGGCTAGCCGGTTGGGCCGCGTCCGCCGCCTGGACCGAGGCCGAGACGGTTCGGAGCCTGGCGTGGGGCCTGCCGGCGACCCTGGTCCTGCTGTCGGTGATTGTCTTGGAGCACGGGAGCCGGATTCCTCAACTCCGATGGCTTCATGAGGTCGGCGACGCCAGCTATTCCATTTACCTCACGCACATCTTCACCCTGGCCGGCCTTCACAAGGTCTGGGGCGCGCTAAACCTGTCCAACGCCGGCTGGCCTACGTACCTGGTGTTCCTGATCACCGGGTTAACCCTGTCCACGGCCGTCGGCATGGCCTGTTACCATCTGCTGGAACGCCCCGTGCTGCATGGTCTGCGGCGCGTCTGGCGCCCCCACCAACCGGCCGTGGCCGGCAAGTAGAAAGGCCGGCGTCCCATGGGGCGCCGGCCATCCCGTGAGCGTCCTGATCCGCGGAACGCGGATCATTCCTCGTCGTCATCGCGATCCTTGTTCTCCCAGGTGGGGCCGGCATCGGTGGCCTTGGCCTCGGGATCACGGTCCAGCAGTTCGATCACACCCATGGGCGCGGCGTCGCCATAGCGAAAGCCGGCCTTCAGAACCCGCGTGTATCCGCCAGGCCGGGTCTTATAGCGCTCGGCGAGGGTCGAGAACAGTTTGGCCACCACCTTGTCGTCGCGCAGCACGGCAAACGCCTGACGGCGCGCATGCAGATCGCCACGCTTACCCAGGGTGATCAGCTTCTCCACCATCGGCCGCACTTCCTTGGCCTTGGGCAGCGTGGTCTTCACCTGTTCATGCTTCAGCACCGAGGCGGCCAGCCCGGCGAACAGCGCGCGGCGCTGGCTGGAGGTACGGCCGAACTTACGATGAGCGTTGCCATGACGCATGGCGCTGTCCTTCTCGTGGCGATGCTTCGCGCGCGAAGCGGATGGTGGGCCCCGCCACCACGCCGGCCGCCCGGCGACGGGCGGGCGCGGTCATGATCATGACGGGGGCGGCCCCGCATGGGCCTGGTTGCGTCACCGGCCATCGACAGAGCCGGTGCGGGCTGGATCTCTGTCACGGACGCGCATCGCTTGTCCGCGACGCGGTCAGTACGGCTCTTCGAGCTTCTTGGCCAGCTCCTCGATGTTCTCGGGCGGCCAGTTGGGAATCTCCATGCCCAGGTGCAAGCCCATCTGCGCCAGCACCTCCTTGATCTCGTTGAGCGACTTGCGGCCGAAGTTGGGCGTGCGCAGCATCTCGGCCTCGGTCTTCTGCACCAGATCGCCGATGTAGATGATGTTGTCGTTCTTCAGGCAGTTGGCGGAGCGTACCGACAGTTCCAGTTCGTCCACCTTGCGCAGCAGGTTCTTGTTGAACGGCAGTTCCTCGTCGTCCCGCTCGGTCGGCGCGGTCTGCGGCTCCTCGAAGTTGATGAAGAGCTGCAACTGGTCCTGAAGGATGCGCGCCGCCAGGGCGACAGCGTCCTCCGGGCTCACGGACCCATCGGTCTCCACCACCATCGACAGCTTGTCGAAGTCCGTGACCTGCCCCACGCGGGTGTTTTCCACCTTGTAGGACACGCGGCGCACCGGGCCGAAGATGGCATCGATGGGCACCAGGCCGATGGGCGCGTCATCCGGCCGGTTCATGGTGCCGGGCACGTACCCCTTGCCTGTATTCACGGTGAACTCCATCGAGAGCGTCGCGCCCTCGTCGAGATGGCAGATCACCAGCTCGGGGTTCATGATCTCGATATCGCCGCTGGTCTGGATCTGGCTGGCGGTCACCGGCCCCGGTCCAGCCGCCTTCAGCGACATGCGGCGCGGCCCCTCCACGTGCATGCGCACCGCGATGGCCTTGACGTTGAGGATCACGTCCGTCACATCCTCGCGCACGCCCGGGATGGACGAGAACTCGTGCAGCACGCCCTCGATCTGGATGGCGGTCACGGCCGCACCCTGCAGCGAAGACAGCAGCACGCGCCGCAGGGCATTGCCCAGGGTGATGCCGAAACCGCGCTCCAAGGGCTCCGCCACCACGGTCGCCACGCGACGAGCGTCGGCGCCAGACTGGACGTTGAGCTTGCTGGGCCGGATCAGTTCCTGCCAGTTTTTCTGGATCAA
>JANQGN010000244.1 GCA_028277295.1 Rhodospira sp. | reverse complement strand
GGCGTCGTCGGCATGGGCGAGGACATCAACGATGGCGTTGCCGATGGCGACGACGTCGAAACGGGGGTTGGTCATGAGTGGGACAGTCCCTTCTGTGGCGGGTCTTTTCCGTGGTGGATCGAAGGGGGAACGCGGTCGCGCACCCCATCGGCCGAGTCCAGGTTGGCGGCTGGCGGCGGATTCACGGGATCGTGGCCGAGCGTGACACGGGCACCTGCCGCCGGGCACGCACCGAGCATAGACAAACCCGCCCCCGAAGCTCAAGCCGGGGGCGGGTCGCCCAGGTCACAGACGGTCACGCACGATCCACGACGCGACCACCATCGCTGTTTTTCTAATCACCAACCCGCCTACACGGTCGGTTCAACAACCGACTGCCGGCGCGCCCCTCGCCCCCCCGACTGACGCCGGGGCGTGGCCCGAGACGACCGCGCGGGCGCCGCCGTACCGGTGCCACCAACCGCGCCCAAGGCCACGGGCCCCGGCGGCTCGGCGACGACAGGCGCGGACACCGGCGCGGGCGGCGTATCGTCGACGACCGCCACGGGACGGGGCATCTCGGGACGGGGCACGCTGGGCCGGGCCGGGCGCCTCTCGGGGCGCGCACCGCCGGGCCGGGGCTCGTCGGCGCGTTCCTCCTCGTCGCTGCCGGTGCGGATGATGCGATCATCGCGCGCCACGGCGGCGGCCACATTGCAGGCATCGACCGGTCCGGCGAAGCCCTTGCGCACCCGCTGCTCATGAATGAAGGCTTCCACGCGCGGCAGGATCATCTCGCGCCAGCGGCGCCCGTTGAAGATGCCATAATGCCCCACGCCGGGACACACCATGTGGCCCTGCAACGCCGAGGGCAGGTTGGGCATCAGGCCATGGGCGGCCTCGGTCTGGCCCAGGCCGGTGATGTCGTCCTTCTCGCCCTCGACGGTGAACAGGGCGATGTCGGTGTTGGCCGACGGATCCACGAGCCGGTCGCCAATCATCATGCGGCCCTCAGGGAGGTGATGCTCCTTGAACACCATCTCGAGGGTCTCGAGATAGAAGTTGGCGGTCAGATCCAGGACCGACAGATACTCATCATAGAAGGCACGATGCGAGGCGGCGGAGTCGCCGTCGCCTTCAATCAGGTGATTGAAGTAGTCCTTGTAGGCGTCCATGTGGCGGTCCATGTTCATGGCCATGAAGCCGCCAAGCTGCAGGAAGCCGGGATAAACCTGCCGGCCCATGCCCATGTAAGGCGCCGGGACGGTCTGGATGACCTTCTTGCGGAACCACTCCATGTCCTTGCTTTCGGCGTACATGTTCACCGCCGTCGGACTGACCCGTGTGTCGATCGGGCTGCCCATCAGGATCATGGAATGCGGCCGCGCCGGATCATCGTCCTCGGCCATGAGCGCGGACGCGGCCAGCACCGGCACGCCGGGCTGACAGACCGCCAGGACCGCGCAATCCGGACCGAGCAGGCGCAGGAACTCCGTGACGTAGCCAACGTAGTCGGCCATGTCAAAGTCGCCTTGCCAGAGCGGCACATCGCGCGCGTTGGTCCAGTCGGTGATGTAGACGTCATGGCCCGGCAACAGCGCCTGGACCGTGCCGCGCATCAGCGTCGCGTAATGACCCGAAAGCGCGGCCACGACCAGCACCTTGGGGTCATTGCGCGGTTCGGAGATCTGCCGTTCGAAGTGAATCAGCGTGCCGAACGGCCGGCTGACGAGTTCTCGCTCCACCACGTCAACCAAACGGCCGTCGACGACGGTTTCGTTCAGGCCGAACGCGGGCTTGGGATAGCGGCGCGTCATGCGTTCAAACACATCCGTGCCGGCGGCCACGGTCTTGCCCAGGCTGGTGTGGCTGGACGGCAGCAGCGGGTGCGTGGCCATCATGTTGACGGCCTGGGCCATCCATCGCATGGGCAGCATGGCGTTCTGATTGAG
>JANQGN010000197.1 GCA_028277295.1 Rhodospira sp. | reverse complement strand
GTGTCTGTCCGGAAAGCCGTGCAAAACACCACATATGGAATGCGATCCCGGCACAGGCACACAGTATGTTGCGGTTCCCAAGACTTTCCGGACGGGCTCTGAGACACCCCCACCCGACGGAACACCAACGCCCGCCCGGAGGACCCGGGCGGGCATTTCGTGTTTGTTTGTGGTGTTTTGCGTGTGGTGTCTTGCTGGCGGGGGCCTGTTCGCGGCATCTGTCGGTCGCCGTTCCTGGACAGATCGCGGTCAAACAGGCTCCACCGCGCGGCTGCCGCTGGTATCCGGTCGCTGACGTCAGCCATGAGACCACGGCAGGGGAGCGACCCGCCCGTCAGCCGACGATGTCGACCTCGGCGAAGAAGAAGGCGATCTCCTTGGCCGCGTTCTCCGACGAATCGGACCCGTGCACCGAGTTAGCCTCGATGGACTCCGCGAAGTCCTTGCGGATGGTTCCCGCCTCGGCGTTGGCCGGGTTGGTGGCCCCCATGACCTCGCGGTTCAGGGTGACGGCGGTCTCGCCTTCCAGCACCTGCACGACCACCGGGCCCGAGCACATAAACGCGACCAGCGACCCAAAGAACGAGCGCTCCTTGTGCACGGCATAGAAGGCCTCGGCCTGCGCCGTGGTCAACTGGAGGCGACGCTGAGCGACGATGCGCAGGCCCCGCTCCTCGAAGCGAGCGTTGATGGCGCCGGTCAGGTTGCGGCGGGTGGCATCGGGCTTGATGATCGAAAGCGTGCGTTCGATGGCCATCGGGAATCCCTGTCGTGTCTGAGGAGGGGGGACGAGAACAGGCGGCGGCGCGGCCGGACTCAGTGCGCCGCCCGGTGACCGGACGGCAGGCGCCCTCGCCCCAGGGAAAACAGCGCACACCACGGCAATCCGCTCTCCCGAGGGACGGCGGCGGCGCAAGCGGGCGCCTTATAATCCCTCCCATCGGCGATGGCAACCGGTGCCTTGGACCTGCCCGGGCTCCGAACGCGGATGACCGGTCTGTAAGGGTCCATGGGTCCGAGGGAGATCCTTCGCGTCCCGCGGACGCTCAGGATGAGGACGTTCACTTTTTAAGGGCTTCATCCTGAGGAAGCGGAGCAACCGAAGGATCTCCATCGAATGTGCGGACCGTTGTCCGCGTTACCCTGAGCCCGTTGCCCTGGGACCCACCCGCCGATGCATTCCAAGCCGTTTCCGTCCCCGGTTCCCTCTGCCATCATGCGGTCGTCGGGGCCTCGACGACCTTGGGTGGCGCCCCTGGCCCTCTCGATAGCCTGCCTCGCGGCGCCCGCCGGGGCCGTCGACCTGCCGGTTGAGGATCCCCCGGCGGCCTACGCCCGCTGCATGGATCTGGCCCGCACGCGCCCGCGCCAGGGCTTTGAGGCCGCCGTGACCTGGCAGGGGCTGGGGGGTGGAGAGGCCGCGCGGCATTGCGCGGCGGTGGCCTTGCTCGGCCTGGGCGAGCACGCCGAGGCAGCCGGCCGCCTGGAGGCCCTGGCCCAGGACAGCCGGCGGCCGCTGCCCCTTCGCCTGGACCTGCTGGCCCAGGCGGCCACGGCCTGGATGCTGACACGCGATCCGGCGCGCGCCGACGCGGTGCTGAGCACGGCCCTGGACGTCGCCGAACGCGGCGACGCGGACGCCCGCGCGCGGATGCCTGGCCTGCTGATCGACCGGGCCACGGCGCGGGCCGCCGCCGGCGCCGTGTTGCAAGCCGCGCGGGACCTGGACCGGGTCCTGGACGCCCAGCCCGCCAACCTGGAAGCCCGGGCGCTGCGGGCCAGCGCGCTCCGTCAGGCCGGATCGCTGGCCGCCGCCGAGGCCGACGCCGACGCCGTGCTGGCCGCCGCCCCGGCGCACCCGGGGGCCCTGCTGGAGAAAGGCAACATCCAGCGCCTGGCGGGCCGCCCCGACCAGGCCCGGGCGACCTGGATGCGCCTTCTGGAGGTCGCGCCGGACGCTCCCGAAGCCCAGGCCGCCCGGGACAACCTGGCCGCCCTGGACGTGCCGACTGGGGAGTGACGCCAGAGCCGCACGACACCGCCATCACACGATCGTAATCGACCACATGCCTTTTTTGGGCGCACCACGCCCCCCGGGACGCCCCATCGCGTTCACCTATCCTTTCGCCGTCCTGGGAGGTTTGCGCGCGGTTGACCCGAAAAGCACCGTCATTGCGAGCCCTCATCGCAAGATGAAGGCGAAGCAGTCCAGGGCGGAGGGCACACCCGGGACTCTGGATTGCTTCGTCGCTCACGCTCCTCGCAATGACGATTCACATCGTCTTCAAAAGGAAGACTCCAGTTCGTCAAAGATAATCATGTGACTCGGATAGCCCCGAACGCTCAAGGAGCACCCCTCATGCGGCCGCCGTGTCGTCGTTGGCGCCTTCGTGCATGGTGCCGGTATCCTCGAACCGCTGATGCCAGGACAACGCCTCGTCCAGCAGCGTTGGCGAGTGCCGCCCTTTCGGGTTGCGTTCGGCCCGGGACAGGTAATCCTCCAGCGCCGGCCGGAAGTCCGGATGGGCGCAGCGCTCGATGATCACCCGCGCCCTCTGGCGCGGCGACAGCCCGCGCAGGTCGGCCAGGCCCTGCTCGGTGACGATCACTTGAACGTCCTGGTTGATGTGATCCACATGACTGACCTTCGGCACGATCGCCGAGATCCGCCCGCCCTTGGCCGTGGACGGTGACATGAAGATCGACACATAGGCGTTCCGCGCGAAATCCCCGGAGCCGCCGATGCCATTCTGGATGCGCGCGCCCATGACGTGGGTGGAGTTCACGTTGCCCAGGATATCGGCCTCGATCATGCCGTTCATGGCCAGGCAGCCGAGGCGGCGGATCAATTCGGGATGATTGCTGATCTCCTGGGGCCGCAGGATCATCATGTCGCGGAAGTCGGCCATCTCGGCGTTCAGGCGCGTGGCCGCCTCGGGGCTGAGCGAGAAGGCCGTGGCCGAGGCCATGCGCAGCCGTCCGGCCTTGAGCAGGTCCAGCATGCCGTCCTGGATCACCTCGGTGAAGGCGGTCATCTCGTCGAACGGTCCGTCCAGCAGGCCCGTCAGAACGGCGTTGGCGATGTTGCCCACCCCGGACTGTAGCGGCAGCAGCGAGGCCGGCAACCGTCCCCTGGCCACCTCGTGGCCGAAGAAGTCCAGCAAGTGACCGGCGATGGCCTTGGCCACCGCGTCCGGCGGCGAGAACGGCAGATTTCGGTCGGGCGCGTCGGTCTCAACGACGGCGACGATCTTGTCCAGGTCGCAGCGGAAGCACGGCTCGCCGATCCGGTCGTTCGGGCGCACGAGGGGGATGGGCGTCCGATGGGGAGGCAGCGCCGTGCCATAGTAAATGTCGTGCATGCCTTCCAGGGCCGGATTCTGCCAGCGGTTGACCTCCAGGATCACCCGCTTGGCGTGGTCCAGCCAGGTCTTGTTGTTGCCCACCGAGGACGACGGGATCAGCGCGCCGTCCGCGCGGATGCCGGTGACCTCGATCACCGCCGTGTCCAGCGGCCCCAGGAACCCTTGCCGGGCCATGGGCGCCACCTGGCTGAGATGCATGTCAAAATAGTCCATCTCGCC
>JANQGN010000140.1 GCA_028277295.1 Rhodospira sp. | reverse complement strand
CGAGTACGGCATGTTGCCGCGCTCCACCCACACACGCACCGACCGCGAGGCGGCCCGTGGCAGGCAGTCCGGCCGCACCCAGGAAATCCAGCGGCTGATCGGCCGCAGCCTGCGCGCCGTCGTCAGTCTGGAGACCCTGGGCGAGATCCAGGTGCGGGTGGACTGTGACGTGATTCAGGCCGACGGCGGCACGCGGACCGCCGCCATCACCGGCGGCTACGTGGCCCTGGCGCTGGCGCTGCGCAAGGTTAGAGGGCTGGGGCTGGTGGCGGCGGACCCGCTGACCGGACAGGTGGCGGCCATCTCCTGTGGCCTTGTGGAGGGCGCCGCCGTGCTGGACCTGGACTACGCCGAGGATTCCACCGCTCAGGCCGATGCCAACTTCGTCATGACGGATAGCGGCGGCATCGTCGAGGTGCAAGGCACGGCCGAAACAGAGCCCTTCGCCGAAGACCGCTTCCTGACCCTGATGGGACTGGCCCGCGATGGCATCGCGGAGTTGTGCCGGCTGCAACGGGCGGCCTTACAGGCATAACCAAAGGAAAGGGGCGCCCCGAAAAAAGGCGCCCCTTTCACATCGAATTTTTATCCTTGGTCGGAGAGGCGGGATTCGAACCCACGACCCCTTGACCCCCAGTCAAGTGCGCTACCAGGCTGCGCCACTCTCCGTTCTTTTTTTGTACCGTACTGTCTGCTCTTCGTACCGTACTGTCTGCCGCCAATCAATTCGCCCGAGGTGTGGCGTTGATCATCTGGCGGGCGACCCGACGGCCGCGCGGGGGAGGACGTTTCCACCATGTCGCGGCCCCCGGGTCAAGCAAAAAACCGCGCCCGGCCCGGGGCCACGCCTCCCTCACATGGCCGGGGGCGTCGATGGGGGTCTGGTGGCGTCCAGTGCCTGCCCCATCAGGGACCGCAGGGCCACCAGCTCTTCCAGGATCGACTCGATTTCGTGTCGATGAGCGTGGTCCAGCAGGGCCGAGCCGTCGGCCACCACCGTGATCGCGTCCTCGGCCCCGCTGTCGATGCCCGCGTCCGTTTCGGGACCTGTGTCGGTCTCCTCCAGCGCCGCCACGGTGTCGGCTTCGCTATCCGGGGCCGCGGCGTCGACCGGGGCCCGGATCGCCGGCCCCGCCGTGCCCACGGCGTCATCAGTCCCTGCGTCCCGAGTCCCCTGGGGATCGCGGACCGCCATGGCATCGCCGCCGGCGCCAGCGCCCTCTTGCACGGCAGCCGCCATACCGACCAGCGTCAGCGCTCCGGTTTCATCCTCACCGCGCTCCTGCAACGCGCTCACGACGGCCTTGGCCCCGTTATCGCGCAACAGCTTCTGAACGCCTTTGATCGTGTACCCCTCGCGATACAGCAGGTCGCGAATCGTGATCAGCAAGACCACGTCCTCGGGGCGATAGTAGCGCCGGCCACCGCCGCGCTTCATGGGTCGAATCTGCGAGAACTTGGTTTCCCAGAACCGCAAAACGTGTTGTGGCACGTCCAGTTCCGTGGCCACCTCGCTGATGGTGCGAAAGGCCGCGTCAGATTTACCCCCGCGGCGTTGGGCGCCCCCTTGGGCCTGCCCGTCGGCCAAGGTTTTCTCCTTTTTGTCCGGAGCACCCGCGTTGCCCATCGTCTCTCCCCTCACTCATCCTGGTGGCCGTCTTCCTCGGCCTCCTGGTTGATTCGGTTCTTGAGCAGTTGGGAGGGACGAAAGACCAAGACCTTGCGCGGCATGATCGGCACTTCCTCCCCGGTCTTGGGGTTGCGTCCGACCCTTTGGCCCTTTTCACGCACCGAAAAACTGCCGAAAGACGAGATCTTGACGACCTCACCGCGAGCCAGCGCCAACGACATTTCCTCAAGCACGGACTCAAGCAGGTCGGCCGACTCGTTCCGCGAAAGACCAACCTCCTGGTAGACGGCCTCACTCAGTTGGGCGCGCGTGACGGTTTGCCCACTCATGCCATTCCGTTCCCCTGCTTCTTGGCGCGTCTCGGCCCGGCTGCCCGCCTTGATGACGTTCATAACGCCAGCCCCATGCAAACCGTGGACCGCGCGCCGGATCTCACCGGGAGCCAACCGCGGAGCGGTGTCGGCGCGACCCGCGGAACGAACGGCCCAGGGTCCAGCCTCACCATATGAAGCCGACCCCCGCGTCTAGCAAAGACTACCGGGTCGCCGGAAAGCCGTCAATATCAGGGATTTGGAGGATCGAGGTGAAACGGCGGTGCAACACGGTAATCGTCTGGTCCGTGGGCTCCCGGGCGCGGTCAGAGCCTTAGAAGCGGGCGAGAACCGATCCCCAGGTGAAACCGCCCCCCATGCCTTCCATGAGAACCAGGTGGCCCGGCCGGATTCGCCCGTCGCGCACCGCTTCGTCCAGGGCCAGGGGAATCGACGCGGCCGAGGTGTTGGCATGCCGATCCACGGTGACCACCACCTTCTCGGCCGGCAGGTTCAACTTGCGGGCCGTGCCCTCGATGATGCGCCGGTTGGCTTGATGGGGGACCAGCCAGTCCAATTCGTTGGCGCTCATGTCGTTGGCCGCCAGGGCTTCCTCGACCGCCTCGGACAGCTTGGACACGGCGTGCCGGAACACCTCGCGGCCTTGCATGCGCAGGGTCCCGGTGGTTTGGGTGCTGGAGGGACCGCCATCCACATACAGAAGATCGTAGTGGCGTCCGTCCGCATGCAAATGCGTGGACAGGATGCCGCGATCCGACTTGTCGCCGCGACCGCCCTCCTCGGCCCGCAGCACCACCGCGCCGGCACCATCGCCGAACAGCACGCAAGTGCCCCTGTCCCGCCAGTCCAGAATCCGCGAGAACGTTTCCGCCCCGATCACCAGCGCGGTGCGCGCCTGGCCGCTGCTCAAGAAGGCGTTGGCGGTGGCCAAGGCATAAACGAACCCCGTGCACACGGCTTGCACGTCGAAGGCGATGCAGCCAGCGGCGCCCAGGGCCGCCTGGACCTTGGCGGCGGTGGCGGGAAACGTGTTGTCGGGCGTGGCGGTGGCCAGGACGATCAGGTCGAGCGCGGCGGGCTCGACACCACTGCCGTTCAGGGCAGCTCGTGCCGCGGCAATGGCCAGGTCCGACGTTGTCTCGCCATCGGCGGCGATCCGCCGTTCGGCGATCCCGGACCGCTCGCGTATCCACTCATCAGACGTATCGACCGTGCTGGCCAGTTCAGCGTTGGTCACCACGCGGGCCGGTAGATACGACCCGCACCCCACGATCACGGCGCGCCTGACCATCAGCCGTTCGCCGCCCGCTCAAGGTCGGCGGCCGACACCCCGGAGGCGCGTTGCACCTTCATGAACTCGCCCTTGATGGTCTCGTTGAAGCCGTGGGTGACAAGGTCAACCGCCACCGAGACCGCGTTGGCGAAGCCCAGGGCGTCGGTCCCGCCGTGCGACTTGACCGCGATTCCGTTAAGACCCAGGAACATGGCGCCATTGTAGCGGCGCGGGTCGGTCCGCGCGCGGACTTTGTTGAGGGCCGGCCGGGCCAAAAGGTAGCCAAGGCGGGGCAACAACGCACTCTGGAACGCCCCTTTGATGAACGAGGTGTAGAGCTTCGCCGTGCCCTCGATGGCCTTGAGGGCCACATTGCCCGTGAAGCCATCGGTGACCACCACATCCACCGATCCCTTGCCGATGTCATCGCCCTCGATAAACCCTTGGAAGCGGATCGGCAAGGTGCTCTCACGCAACAGCGCGGCGGCCTGCCGGAGGGTTTCGGTGCCCTTCTGGTCCTCGGCGCCGATGTTCAGCAGACCAATGGTCGGATTTTGCAGTCCCAGCACCGTTCGGGCGAAAACCTCGCCCATGACCGCGAATTGTACCAGGTTGTCGGTGTCGCACTCGGCATTGGCGCCCATGTCGAGGGCCACGCAGTCGCCGCGGGCGGTGGGCATGATGGCGGCGATCGCTGGCCGGTCGATGCCCGGCAGCGTGCGCAGGGCCAGCTTGGCCATGGCCATGAAGGCCCCGGTATTGCCGGCCGAGACCACACCGGCCGCGTGCCCATCCTTCACGGCCTGAATCGACTGCCAGAGACTGCTGTCCCGGCCTCGCCGCACCGCCTGTGACGGCTTCTCGTCATTGCCGACCACACGAGCGGCATGACGCACCTCGCAGACGGCCGCGAGGTCGGATTCGCGCGCGACCATGGGAGCCAACACCGATTCGTCGCCGAACAGGAGATAGCGCGCGCTCGGATGGCGCTCACGGGCGATCAGCACCCCCTTGAGCACCATGTCCGGGGATTGGTCGCCACCCATGGCATCCAGGGATAGGATCACGCTTCCGCTCACAAGGCCCCCTTCGCCAAACATTGCCGGCCCACGGTCCGCCCCCTTTGATCAAGGGGCCGGACTCGCGACGGCCGACCATTTGTGCGCCGACCCGACGTCAGGTCGTCTCTGGATTGATGACCTCGCGACCATCATAGTGGCCGCATTGCGCGCACACATGGTGCGGTCGCTTCAGTTCACCACAATTTGGGCATTCATTATGCGCCCCGCTTTTGGGGACGTGATGGGAGCGCCGCATGTTGCGCCGCGACCGTGATACTTTGCTCTTCGGAACCGCCATGACACTCTACCGTTTGAAAGCAGACAACTTGAAAGCAGACAACAGCCGGACCCGGCGCCGGCCGACAGGACAGCACCACGGCATCCAGGGTCTCTGACCCCGGCGGGCCATGATCCGCCAGGGCGGG
>JANQGN010000029.1 GCA_028277295.1 Rhodospira sp. | reverse complement strand
GGGCCTCCAGTCGGCGGCGGAGGGTCGCGGTATGTTCATCGTCGATCATGCGGGGTCCGGTTGCGGCGCCAGGGGTCATGACATGCGTCGAGGAGCGGGTCTCCTCAACGCGCGCCGGCACGTGTCCCCGGTTGACAGGCCCGCCGACGGCACCGCCTCAAGGGCGCGGGAGCGGCGATGGAACCTTGTAAGGACAGGCGCCGGCGACGACGGTGTCACCGGTCGGTGGTCTCGACCAATGGGATCGGAGGGTCACCGACCATCGACAATGGTCGCCCCCCAGACCCGCCCCGGGACCCGTGGCGGTGCTGGGTTGGGCGCGCCTGGCAACAATCGTGAAAGTTCTCCGGCCCTGAGCGGCAGATTAGCAGAAAACCGGTGACGGGGACACGGATCCTGACGCACCTTTGGGGGCGCTGTCAGCACGGACTCGAGGCCGCGCTGACCTTATACCAACGGTCATTTTCAATGACTGTTGCAGTCCATGGCCGGCCCACTCCCCCGCCCGCCACCCAAAGCCAGTATCCTGTGGGTGGCGGGCGGGGGAGTGGGCCGGTGCTGCCCTGGCACCGCTTCGCGGTGCCAAACAGTTAAACTCGGACGCCCGAAGGGCGTCCCCGGTGCCGCTTCGCGGCACCGGCCTTGATGATGGACGCCCGAAGGGCGTCCGGGGCGAATGAGTTACACTCATTCGTCGCGGGTATTGGATCGCCTCGCGTCGGCGCCGTATGGGATGACCGACGATGTGACGACAGTACGACGGAAAGATGGAAAGACGGGTAGGCAAGCCCATAGCACGGAGGACGGCATGGCAAAGATTCGGCGGCTCGGGGTGTTGACCAGTGGCGGTGACTGCGCCGGTCTGAACGCGGTGATCCGTGCGGTTACCTATCGGGCGGTGCGTCACTACGGCTGGAAGGTGTTCGGCATCATCGACGGGACCATGGGCCTCATGGAACGCCCCTTGCGCTACCGGGAACTGGACTTGGACATGTTCTCGGGCAACATGCTGCGCGAGGGTGGCACCTTCCTGGGCACGGTCAACAAGGGCGACCCGTTCAACTACCCCATGCCTGATGGCAGCACCCAGGATCGCTCGCTGGACTTCGTTGACGGCTTCAATAAGCTTGCGCTGGACGCCCTGGTGGTGATTGGCGGCGATGGCTCCATGCGCATCCTGTCGCAGTTGTGCGAGCGCGGTGGCATCGGCATGGTGGGTGTGCCCAAGACCATTGACAATGACGTACACGGCACCGACTTCGCGGTTGGGTTCACCACCGCCGTCAACGTGGTCACCGAATCGCTGGACCGTCTGCAACCGACGGCCGCCAGCCATCACCGGGTGATGATCCTGGAGGTCATGGGGCGCGATGCCGGTCACATCGCCGTCAACGCCGGCATTTCCGGCGGCGCCGACGTGATCCTGATTCCAGAGCTGCCCTATCGCCTGGAGAGTATCGCTCAGAAGATCGACCAAGTGCTTCGCGAGGGCCGCAACCATGCTCTCGTGGTGGTGGCCGAGGGCGTCAAGACCGAGGATGGACAAAGCGCCGAGGTGGCGCACTCCCACGGCCAGACGCGGTACGGCGGGATCGGGCACTACCTGTCCGACCGTATCGCGCAGATGACCGAACTGGAGACCCGCGAAACGATCCTGGGCCACGTACAGCGTGGCGGTACGCCATCCACGCGCGATCGTCTGCTGGCTTCGGCATTCGGCGTGCATGCCGTGGACATGGTCGCCGAGGGGCGTATCGGCCGCATGGTGGCCTGGCAGGAACGGGGCGTCACCGACGTGCCTCTCAGCGAGGTGTGCATCGGCCCGCGCTCACTGGAACCGGATGGAACCTTGATTACGGTGGCTCGCGGCCTGGGCGTGTACGTGGGCGAATCGAACTGACGCACCGTGGAGGATGAGGGTTGACTCATCCTCCCTCGGGCGCCTCGTTGCGGGCGCTCCACGGGATGGACCAGCCGTCCTCGAACCTGACAGACTTGTCAGGTTCGAGGACAGACATCCATTGGACGGACGTCACATCACGTCGCGGCGCCGACGCGGTCACGCCGGCCACCCAACGACAGACGTGACGTCTATCTATTGTACTATTGTCGGGCGGTTTTAAGCATAGGCCGCCCGGTAGCGCGCGTCCTGCTGGTCCGCCAGCAGCGCTCGCATGGGCACCAGTCCGGCCACCGTTTCCTGGGCCACGCGGGCTACGTCGGCGGCGCTGGCCGGATGAAGCAAGACATGGGCAATGCCCACAAGATCGCAGGCCTCCACCACTTTATCGAGGGGCTCGAAGGTGGCCGCGATTACGGGTACGCCATGATTCTGGTAGAGTTCACGCGCGAAGGCGGTGGCCCCGTCCATGGACCATCCGAGCAACACCAGGTCGGGCAAGGCGGCGACGATCGTGGTGTTGGCCTCCAGGACCGACTTGGTGCTGGACACCTGGGCGCCGTGTTCCTGCAACACACGCTGGAACAACACGCGCAGGTCCATGACCTCCTCGACGACCAGCACCCGCGCGCCCCTGAGCGTCGCATCCATGCCCTGGCGGCCTTTCATGTTCAGTTTCTTGGCGACGTCGGCATAGCGGATGCGGCCGATATCGTCCTCGACCAGGCGGTTGCCGCGCATCAGGGCGCCATAAGACTCCTGATCCTCTTCCCGAACATGCTTGAGCAGCCACAGACGCAGGAACCGCAGTGTTTCGTCGAACGGAAAGCGGGTCGGGGCTTGCTCGAACGAGTCCCACGACGCGCGCATCTTGGTGATGATGTTGCGATGAATCTTCTTGTGGTTTTCCAGGATGGCGGCCGGTGTCCCGGCCTTGGCCATCGCCTGTTCCTCAACATGGAAGTGGATCCGGCAGTAGCCGAGGATCTGCCACAGTTCCCGGCGCACGGCGGGGAGGCACTGTTTCCACGCGCCGCCGATGGCATACAGCCGGTTGAGGCAGCCGATCAGGATTTGATGATGCAGGTCCAGGGTCGGGGAGTTAACGCTCAGGTCCGTCGACCATCGGATGATGCCGTTCTCGTCGTTCATGCGGCTCTCTCGACCCGTGTGATGCTTCGGCGTCGTGTCCGGACCGGCCGCGCGCGATCACCCCCACAAACGTCACCCACCGGGCGCGATCCGGGGGTGACGCGGGTGCGGCGGACGCATGTGGCTTGGCCTCATGCGGCGCGGCGCCGTTCCTCCAGTTGGGACATGAGCTCCAGGGCCCAGATGACGCGCTCGCCATAGGACGGCTGCACGGCGAGACGAGGGCGCGCCGCCACCCAGATGTTCGGTTCGTAGGCGGCGGCCTCGACCAGGAAGTGGGTTTCCGGAAGCGCGGGATCCGCCACGACGCGGCGATACCACGCGGCATCGCGCACGGCGGTGCCCACCAGGGCCAGCTTGCGGCGGGCCGGGACGTAGGCGCGGCGCGAGACGGAGTCGTAGCCGGCGCTGGCGATCTCGGTGCCGATGCCGGCGTAGATCAGGCGGGCCGCGTGGATGGCCGGGCGGCATCCGGCGGGCAGGCCGGCGATGCCGCTGGCGGCGCGAGCATACAGCCGGTCGGCCTCGGCCAGCAGTCGGCGCACGACGCCGCCCAGGGCCGGCGTGAAGCGCGGCCGGGCAAGGAAGGCATCAGGATCCAGGCCGGCATCGCGCATCCACTGACGGGGCAGATAAAGGCGGCCGTTGCGCGCGTCCTCGCCCACGTCGCGGGCGATGTTGGTCAACTGCATGGCCACGCCCAGATCGCAAGCCCGGGCCAGAACATGCGGCTGGCGCGCCCCCATGAGCACGCTCATCATGGCGCCGACCGTGGAGGCCACCCGGGCGCTGTAGGCGCGGACATCGGCGATGGTTTCGTAGACACGGCCGCGGGCGTCCCACTCGAAGCCCTCCAACAGTCCCTCGGGCAGGGCCTTGGGCATGCCGTGACGGGCGACTACGTCGGCGAAGGCGCGGTCTACCGGGTTGTCCAGGGGCGTGCCCGCGTAGACCAGATCGAGCCGGTGGCGCAGATGGGCAACGGCTTGCAGGCACGCGTCGGTCTCGTCGACCGCGTCGTCCGACAGCCGGCAGAAGCCGTACAGCGCGTACGCCGGGTCACGCATGGCCGCTGGCAACAGCAGCGACGCGGCGAAGAAGCTGCGGGAGCCCGTCTTGATCAGCGCCCGGCACTGGGTGCGATCCTGGGGCGAGGCGAGGTCGGGGCGTTCAGACCAGGGCTTTTGCATCGGGAACCACCGTGTCGAGGACCCGGGCCGAGGACAGCACACCGGGCAATCCGGCGCCGGGATGGGTTCCCGCGCCAACGAGATAAAGATTCTTGACGTCTTCGCTCTTGTTGTGCGGACGGAACCAGGCGCTTTGGAACAGCACGGGCTCCAGGCCAAACGCGGCGCCCTTGATCGACAGCAGGCGGTCGCGGAAATGCAG
>JANQGN010000740.1 GCA_028277295.1 Rhodospira sp. | reverse complement strand
TGGCGTCCTGGATCAGCTTCAGGGTCACCGCGTAGCCAAACCCGGCCGGCGGGTCCGGCAGGGTGATCACCGTGTCATCGGTCAGGGTCAGCGCCTGATGCGCGCCGGCCGCCAGGTCCAGGGTGTGGCTGGCGCCGACGGTCGCCTGGCCCACCGCGTAGCGCACCAGGGTATAGTTCAGGGCCTGTGGCACGCTCAGCGTGCCGCCAACGCTCATGTCGCCGCTGATGGTCGCGCTGCTGCCGGCCATGTCGCCCAGATTGTCCGGAAGCTCCGCGGCGATCAGGTGGCCATCCGGCCCCAGCGCCGCCACCCCGTCGGGGGCGCCGACGGCGGCGGTGTCGACCGCGCCCACGTCGGGGGCGGTCAGCGTCACCACACCGGTCCGCCCATTGACGCTGACCACCGGGCCGCCAGAGACGCCGTCCGCCGCCGCCTGGGCGCGGTCGGCCTCGGCCTCGGCGGTCACCGCCGACGCCGCGGCGCCGCTGGCGCTGCTGGCCGCCGCCGTGGCGCTGGCCGCCGCCGCCTGGGCACTGGTGGCCGCCGCCGCCGCGTCGCCGCCGGCGGTCGCCACCTGGTCCGTCGCGTCGCCAACATCGTTCAGCGCCTGGGCCCAGTTGGCGTCCATGCCGCCGATGCCCGCGAAGCCACGGGGGTTGGTGGCGGCATCATAGGTGCCGCCGTTGTACGCCTTCAGTCGATCGGTCACGTCGGTCATGGGGGGATGTCCTCACATCACGGAAAAACGATCGCCGGGGCGTGGATGAGGCGCCCCGGCGTGCATTAACGCGATAACGCTCGCCTATAGCATGTTGCGCGATTTCTGATCTGAATCGCCCGGCATGCTCATGGTGTCTGTCCGGAAAGCCTTGCAAGACACCCCATACGGCATGCGATTCGAACACGGGCACACACTACATTGTGGTTCCCGAGACGTTCCGGACGGGCTCTAACAATTTGTTTTTCAAGCAAATCGTCCCCGAAAGGTCTTCCGGGGCGATCCGTGCCAGATCGCTCGGGATTGGCTCTAGGCGGTCAGGGCCTGGAGGGTGGCGTTGTCCAGGCGCTGGGGATAGAGGGCGAGGTGGGTGAGATGGCCGGTGAAGCGATAAATGGACACCGCGCTGCCCAGACGCAGCGCGTGGACGTTCGGCAGGAGGCGGGTGGTATCCGTCTGCACAGGGCCGCCATTGAGGGTGCCCGCGAAATCCCCCGCCGCGAACGCGTAGGCGGTGGTGCAGCGCTGGTGGGCGCCGGGATCGTCGTACACGAACGACCCCGTGACGGTGGGCGTGTTGGTTTGCAGGAAGATGCGCCCATCCGGTGACCGGTAGATTTTGTGGGCCGTTTCGTTGGTCCCGTCGTCGAGGTGGGCGATCACCTGCGTTCCCGAGGCGGCCTGGGGGCGGAAGCCCACGACAATCGTGCCCTCGGTTGGGTTCCACACCTCGGCGAAGGGGTGGCCGTCCAGGAGGCAGACGTCGGCCGCCCGGGTGGCGGTGGCCCCGGCGGTGGGGATGTAGCTGGTGGGAAAATCGCCTTCCTCCAGTTGCGCGCCCCAGATGTCGAGGCCGCTGGCGCCGTCGCCGGTGTAGGCGGTCGTGTCGCCATCCGCCAGATAGAGGCGCGCCTGGGTTGTCGCCGTGACCGTGGCCGTGGCCCTCATCCAGACCCGCCACCACCCGCCGCCCACGGGCGCGACGGCAAAGGCGCTCGGGCTACCGTTGCGCACCGTCGCGGTGCCCGCGTCCAGGTCCACCATCACCGCCGCCGCCGGGACCACGCCGCCGGTGATGGTCACGCTGAGGTGGCGGCGCGCCGCCGGCCGGGCGAAGACGGAGAGGACATAGGCCGTCCCGGCGGTCATCGACAGCCCGCCTTGATGGACCTGATGCTCGACCGTGGAGGCGTCCTCCGTCAGCCGGGAGGCGCTGGCCGAGCCATCGGGGGCCGGGACCGCGCTCGGGGCGACCGAGGCACCCTGCGTCGACCACAACACATCGCCGAAGTCTTCGCTGTGCCGGAGCAGGTTGGTCCGGCCTTCCTCCACCAGCAGGCCCTGGCACACCCCGGTCAGCGGATCGTGGTCCAGGCGCGGGGTGTGGGCGGCGGCGGTGCGCAGCCTGCCCTGGCGATCGAAGTAGGTTGCCATGCTGGCGCGCGTCAGGGACAGGCGCGGATCCCAGAACCGCCGCGCGAACGGCAGGATCAGCGCGGCATGGCGGGTCTCGGTCATCGGTCAGTACCTTTCAAAGGCCGTGGGGCTGGTCCGAACGATCAGGGCGGTCTCGCCCTGAGCCAGGGTCAGGCTGGAACCGCCGTTGAGGGTATCGCCGCCCTGGCGGACGATGGTCACCGCGCCACCCCGGGCGGAGACGTGGCGATGCCAGCCCGACGGACAGTCGCCGGCCAGGGGCAGGGAGAAGGTCACGGACGCGGTCGCCCGCTCGCACCGGCGCAGGGGCTGCGCGGTCAGCGCCACGCTGCCGCCGTGGGTGACCTCGTAGAGGCCGGCGATCTGGCTGGGTTCGAGAAAGGCCGCCGTGCCCGTGGCGGCGGTGTCGACCGCGCCCACGTCGGAGGCGGTCAGCGTCACCACGCCGGTATGACCGTTGATCGACGCCACCGGGCCGCCCGCGACGCTGTCCACCGCCGCCTGGGCCGTGGCCGCCGCGGCCACCGCCGTCGTGGCGCTGCTGGCCGCCGCCGTGGCGCTGGTGGCGGCCGCCGCCGCGCCGTCCGCCGCCGCCGTGGCGTGGCCCTGGGTGTCGGCGACCTGGCCGGCGACCGCGCCAACATCGTTCAGCGCCTGGGCCCAGTTGGCGTCCATGCCGCCGATGCCCGCGAAACCACGGGGGTTGGTGGCGGCATCATAGGTGCCGTCGTTGTACGCCTTCAGTCGATCGGTCACGTCGGTCATGGGGGGATGTCCTCACATCACGGAAAAACGATCGCCGGGGCGTGGATGAGGCGCCCCGGCGG
>JANQGN010000729.1 GCA_028277295.1 Rhodospira sp. | reverse complement strand
AATCCATGGGACCATGGCGGAGCCATCCGCAATACATGACCTCACGTCCGACTTCACTTGATCTCCAACACGGTCTCTTCGCGCCCTTTCCGCGCTCAGGATGAGGTCTGCCTGTTTAGGAGGTTCTCATCCTGAGTGTTCGCGGGACGCGATGGATCTCCATCGCCACGCAGTGCTCTGTCCCAAACCAGAGTGTCTGTCCGGAAAGACGTGCGGAGCACCACATAGGGTATGCGATTCGGGCTCGAGGACGCGATATATTGCGGTTCCCGAGATTTTCCGGACGGGCTTTGAACCCGTTGCCCGGCGAGGCTCCTGTGGACGACAATCGTCTTGACGCGGCCGGCGTCTTCGCCTGGACGGCGCGGTCTACCAGGTGCCTACATTGGGCATGGAGGCCCAGGGCTCGGTGGGCGGCATGGGTTCGTCCGCCTGGAGAAGCTCCACGGAAATCCCCTCTGGCGAGCGCACGAAGGCCATGTGACCGTCGCGGGGCGGCCGGTTGATGGTCACACCATTATCGACCAGACGCTGGCAGGCGGCGTAGATGTCGTTCACTCGAAACGCCAGATGACCGAAGTTGCGTCCGCCCGAAAGGGTTTCGGGATCCCAGTTGTGGGTCAGCTCGACCTCCGCCTCGGGGTTCTCGTCCGCGCCCAGGTAGACGAGGGTGAATCGGCGCTCTGGGTAATCGGTGCGGCGGATCTCACGCAGGCCCAGGGCATCCACGTAAAACGCCAGGGCCGCATCGAGATCCGTGACCCGGACCATGGTGTGCAGGTACTTCATGGGCAGACACTCTTCACTTAGTTGACATTGATCCTGGCGGAACGACGGGGCTGACCGTACCCTGCGAGCATCAGGCTTTCACGCGGCATCGCCTGACGGGGCGGGCGCCAGTCGGCTCTTGGCCCTTGGTTGACGCCAAAAAGAGTTGTTGGGGGAGTGGATCGACCGGCATGGAAACGCGAGAGCGCCCGCTGATCGACGTGTTCGTGGCCGATAAGAGCCCGCTCGTCCGCATGGCCATGAAGACCTTGTTGGGCAATGACGCCCGCTTCAACCTGCTGGGAACCGCCGAGGATGGCGAGTTGTTCATGCGGGCGCTCGACAAACTGACCTTTCGGGTGGGAGTGATCGGCTGGGTCATGCCCTACATGGATGGCGCGGCGGTATTGCGTGCCCTGCGGGACCTGCCGGACGCTCCCCGTGTGCTGGTGTACACAGGCGACCCCGACCCAGCGATTCCGCGTCAGGTCATGGACCTGGGGGGTGCTGGCTTCTGCTGCAAGTCCGAAAGCCCCGATCGGCTGTTGGCGGCGATCGACATGGTGGCGCGCGGGCATATGACATTCCCCTACACCGACGTCGGGCGGATGCAGCAGACGCGACCGGCCTCGCCGCTGGATGCGCTCACCGCTCGCGAGCGCGAACTGCTGGCGTGCCTGGCCGAGGGGCAGTCCAACGCCGATATCGCCGATCATTTCGGCATTTCGGTGCACACCGTCAAGTTCCATCTTAAGAACGTTTTCGGCAAGCTGGACGTCTCCAACCGGGCCGGCGCGGTGGCCGCGTTCCTCGCCGACCAGACCGGTCCGCGCGCCGCCGGCACGAGCACCAGTGGCGGCGGCGCACAGCCCGACCGGCCAAGGCCCATCGTATGATCATTATCGTCTCATCCTCCTCCGTCCGCCCTGGCCTCGGGCGCCGCCGAGGTCCGTTCCGTCAAGACATTCTGGTCCATGCACCCCACCATTCCTGCTCGTTCGGGTAGGTCGCAATACCCCCAAAGAGACTATGGTCCTCCCCTGGCGGGCGTTTCATGGCCGTGTCGGGACCATTACCGTGCCGGGCATCGAGTGGACGGACACGATCCGCGAGACCAAACCGGGCCGCGAGGCCACACCGGGAGGAGATGACCGGCCATGATGAGCATGACCGGGGGGAGCGCGCCCCTGTT
>JANQGN010000722.1 GCA_028277295.1 Rhodospira sp. | reverse complement strand
AAAGGACCCCGTCATGATCAAGACCGTCGACGACCTGATCGCCTTCAACAAGGACAACATCGAGGCCATGACCGCCGCCAACCAGGTGATCGCCAAGGGTTTCGAGTCCATCAGCAGGGAAAACCTCGCCTTCTCGTCCAAGGCCCTGGAAGAGGCCGTGGTCGCCACCAAGCAGATCGGCGCCTGCAAGACCCCCACCGAGGCGACCAACCTGCAGTCCAAGCTGGTCAAGGACAACTGGGAGGCCCTGGTCGCCCAGAGCAAGAAGATCACCGAGATGACCAACGCCGTCGTCAAGGATGCCCTGGACCCCCTGAACACGCGTTACAAGGCCGTCATGAATGACGTGGTGCGCGCCGCGTCGTGATCGGTTTTAGGAGCTGACGAGGAGACTCATTGGCTTGGTTGAATCGCCCGGGGTGGAACGGTTGATGGACGCCGGCCCGCCACCGGGCGTTCGTGTGTTCAAGGAGCCGTTTCGCCATGACCATCGGGCCTTCTCCCGCGCGCCGCGCCGCGCCCGATGTCCCGTCCCCCGATGTCCCGTTCACGGAGACCGCGCCGCGCATCACCGCCGCGCGGGTGCGCAAGCGCTCCATCAGCATCGCCGGCCACGCCACCAGCGTGTCGCTGGAGGACCCCTTCTGGGAGGCGCTCCGCGACATCGCGGCGGCGCGCGGCTGCTCCGTCGCCGACCTGGTGCGCCGGGTGGATGCCGCCCGCGCGGCCGAGGCCAGTGAGTCGGAGGGCGCTGGCTCCGGCGTCCCGCCTGTGAACCTGTCCAGCGCGCTCCGCGTGTTCGTGCTGGACGTCGTCTGGGGCTGGGCGCGGATGGACACGACACGGACAGGGTGAGCGCCCCCGTCCATACCGGCCGTCCTGGGGTCGGACGAGCAGGACCCAAGGACAGACGTCGCGACGGCTTACACGCGGCCGGCACCGGTCTCGGCGACCCGGCGCGGGGTCGGGGCGGTTCGGTAGTCTCTCTGCCGCTCCAGCATCCAGCCCGGGTACGCGGCGGGCAGGCGGCTCACCGCGTCGAGGGCTGTCAACTCGTCCTCGCTCAGGACAAGGTCGCTGGCACCGATGTTGTCCGTGAGTTGGTCCAAGCGTTTGGCGCCGATGATCACGCTCGTCACCACGGGTTGATGCAGCAGCCAGGCCAGCGCGACCTGGGCCACGCTGCACCCGTGGGCCGTGGCGATGGGGCGCATGGCGTCGATGATGTCGAAGGCGCGGGCCTTGTCCACGGGCGGGAAGTCGAAGGTCGCGCGGCGCGCGCCCTCCTCGCCCGCGCCCTCTCGGGTGTACTTGCCGCTCAGAAAGCCGCCCGCCAGCGGGCTCCAGACCATCAGGCCCACCTGTTCCGACGTCAGCATGGGCACGATCTCGCGCTCCAGGTCGCGCCCGGCGATGGTGTAGTAGGCTTGCAGCGAGCGGATTTTGGCGAACCCGCGCCGCTCGCAGATGCCCAGGCCCTTGGCGACGTGCCAGGCGACCCAGTTGGAGACGCCGACGTAGCGGACATACCCCAGGCGAACCAGGTCGTTCAGGGCGTCCAGGGTCTCTTCGATCGGGGTGATCGGGTCGAACCCGTGGATCTGGTAGAGGTCGATGTGGTCCAGGCACAGGCGCTCCAGGCTGGCCCGGCACTGGTCCAGGATGTGCCCGCGCGAGGCCCCCGCGCCGTTGGGGTGGTTGCGGATGCGGCCGTAGGCCTTGGTGGCCACGACCACCTCGTCACGCGCCACGCCCAGGTTCTTGAGCGCCTGGCCGGTGATCCGCTCCGACAGCCCGCCCGAGTAGACATTGGCGGTGTCGATGAAGGTGATGCCGGCGTCCAGCGCGCCGCGGACCAGGGCGTCGGCGTCCGCCTGCTGAACATGGCCGATCTGGCCCCACATGCCGTCGTCGCCGCCGAAGGTCATGGTGCCCAGGCAGAGTTCGGACACCAGAAGGCCGGTTTGTCCCAGAAGGTTGTATCGCACGGATCGACTCCTGTTGCGTCGAGAGGCATCGAAGGGAAGGGCAGGGGCATGCCGCCGGACCGGAGTGGCCGAGGCGCCCAGGGTGGACGCGTCCCGCTCATCCGCCGCCGATATAGGGCCGCGCCGGCCCGACCGAGTAGCCGGATGCTGGCGTATCCTTGCCTGATCCTCTCAAAGTGTGGGCGCCCGGTCTTTCCCCGGCGTCCGCCCGGGCTATGCTGTGCCCACGGGATGAACGACAGAGGCCGGCCATGGTGACCCTGGATGACCTGTGCCGTCTGATTGACAGGCAATGCGGTGAGGGACGCTGCAAGACGGCCGCGCCTCGGGTGTACCTGACGCGCTCGACAGGGTGCACGGCGCCGATGCGCACCCTGTACGAGCCCCTGTTTTGCGTCGTGGCACAAGGGGCCAAGCGCGTGATGCTGGGGGATCGCCGCATCGAGTATGGCGCCGGCAGCCATGTGGTGGTGTCCCTGGACCTGCCCGTGAGCACGGAGATCCACCGGGCCAGTCCCGCGACGCCCTACCTGGCCCTGTCCATGGCGCTCGACCGGGCGATCCTGGCCGACGTGCTGATGGCCTTGCCGAATGGTCCGGCGCGGCCAGCGGAACCGGCGGGGCTTCAGGTCAGTCCATTGGACGCGGCCTTGCTTGATCCGGTCATCCGCTTGCTCGGCCTGCTGGAGCGGCCGGAGGACATCCCGATGCTGGCGCCGCTGATCGAGCGCGAGATCCTCTACCGTCTGGCGACCGGTGATCAGGGGGCCATGCTGCGCCAGATCGTCCTCGCGGACAGCCGGCTATCCCAGGTCAGCCGGGCCATTGCCTGGATCCGGCACCATTTCAACGAGCCCCTGCGGGTGGAGACCCTGGCGCGCGTCGCGGGCATGAGCCCGTCAACCTTTCATCGCCACTTCAAGGCCGCCACGGCCATGAGCCCGCTTCAGTTCCAGAAGCAGATCCGCCTGCAGGAGGCGCGCCGCCTGCTGGTCAGCCAGACGAGCGACGCGGCCACGGTTGGTTTCCAGGTGGGGTACGAGAGCCCGTCTCAGTTCAGCCGCGAATACAGCCGTTTGTTCGGCGCGCCGCCGGCGCGCGACGCCGCCGGCCTGCGCGCCGGGGGACCCGTCCTGGATCCCCCACCGTGAGGTTCAATACCGCCGGTCATGGTCGATGACCGTTGGTACATACAGGATGGGGGTGGGCCTCGGCACAGACCTAGGGCATTTTCGGCGGCACCTGAATCGTCGAAAACGACCTGGAGCATGTTGCGCGATTTCTGAATCGCCCGGCATGCTCCAGCAATTTGTTTTTCAAGCAAATCGTCGTCGCGGTCCGTGCCGGATCGCTCGGGATTTGCCCTAAGCAGGCCGCGGAACAAGTCCGAACTTGGCTTGATGTCGTTGTTTTCGCGAAAGCATGGGTCAATATACGGGTTGAATTGGTTTTCCGAGGCCCTGCATATGGGTTGCGGCTTTTGCAGAAATGGCGGTGGAATCGTTGTTCCGCAGCCTGCTAGCCCCGTGTCCGGGGGGCGTGACTCAGGAGGCCAGTTCGTGCGATGGCGCCGATCCCTGGGCGGACTCAGCCGCGGCTTCCACCCGCACCGCCACGCCGGCGGTGGCGA
>JANQGN010000662.1 GCA_028277295.1 Rhodospira sp. | reverse complement strand
GCGGCAGACCTCGAACAGCTTGCGGGTCTGCTCCTCGATGCCCTTGGCGGCGTCGATGACCATCACCGCCGAGTCCACGGCCGTCAGGGTGCGGTAGGTGTCCTCGCTGAAGTCCTCGTGGCCCGGGGTGTCCAGCAGGTTGAACACGCGGCCGGCGTAGTCGTAGGTCATCACCGAGGAGGCGACCGAGATACCGCGCTCGCGTTCCACCTTCATCCAGTCGGAATGGGCCCGCCGGGCCTCGCCGCGCGCCTTGACCGCGCCAGCCAACTGAATGGCGCCCCCGAACAGCAGCAGCTTTTCCGTCAGCGTCGTCTTGCCAGCGTCCGGGTGGCTGATGATGGCGAAGGTCCGCCGCCGGTCGATGACCGAGGCGGGGGCGGCGGTGTCGAGCGAAAAGGCAGGCTGTGTCATGCGCGCACGCGGGAACCGATCGCAAGGGAAGGAAAGGGCGCCGGACTCTGCGGTGTTTCCCGGCGCGAGGCCAGTCCTTTTTTTGACCACGGCAACACGCGCGCCGGTCCTGTCACCGCCCCGACTCTCTTGGTCACACTTTGTCACGGCGGCACGGAGAAGCGGTCAAACCCCTGTGACGATGCGGGGGTTGAATGAGTCTCATCGAAGGACGGCACGGGCCAGCGGCCCCGTCCCTCGCACCCCCCACCGGGAGGCGCGCCGCGTCTCCCCCGGACACCGAAGGAGAGACACCATGTCCCGCACCAAGAAGACCCTGTTCGTCACCTCCGCCCTGGCCGCCGCCGTCGGTCTCGGCGTCCTCGCCCTGCCCGCGCAGGCCGGTGGCTGGGGCGGCGGCCCCTGTGGCGGCGGCGGTCCCGATCACAGCCGCGGTGGTCCCGGCATGATGGGTGGCATGATGGGCGCCAAGGGTGGCCCCGGCGGCATGCTGCTGGAGACCATGGACGGCGACGGCGACGGCACCGTCACCCGCGCCGAGTTCGACAGCTTCCACACCCTGGCCTTCAGCGCCATGGACCCGGACGGCGACGGCAGCGTCACCCGCGACGACTTCCTGCAGTCGCGCCAGGGCGTCGGCCCCGCTCGGGAGGGACGCTCCTCGTGGCGGTCCGAGCGCCGCGAGGAAATGCAGACCCGGCGCTTTGACAGCTGGGACGGCAACGGCGACGGCACCGTGACCCGGAGCGAGTTCCAGGCCGCCAGCGTCGACCGCTTCGCGGGGCTGGACCTGGACGGCAACGCCGCGATCACCAAGCAGGAGGTGACCGCCGCCCTGATGTTCGGCGGCCCGAGCCGCCTGATGGGCGCGCCGGCGGCGGAGTAACCCGGCCCGATACCGGACCGGTTGGCGGAGGCCCCACGCGGGGCCTCCGTCCGCCTTGCCCTCACAGCAGCTTCAGCACCGCGAATCCCCCCAGCAGCAGCAGAAAGCCGAGCGTGACCAGGAGGCCGAGGCGCCGCTCGATGAACGCGCGCATCGGGTCGCCCCATTTCCACAGCAGGGCGGCCACCAGGAAGAAGCGCAGCCCCCGCGACAGCACAGAGGCGATGCCGAACACCCAGGGATCCAGGGCGGTGACCCCACTGGCGATGGTGATCACCTTGTAGGGGAAGGGCGTCACCCCGGCCCCGGCCACGATCCAGGCGCCCCATTCATTGTACATCGCCTGGAAGTCGGTGAAGCGATCCAGGTAGCCGTAGAACGCAAGCACGGGCTGGCCCACGGCCTCGTAGAGGAACAGGCCGATGGCATAGCCCGCGAAGCCGCCAGCCACGCTGGCCAGGGTACACACCCCGGCGATCAGCCAGGCCCGCTGTGGCCGGGCCAGAACCATGGGGATCAGCAGGACGTCCGGCGGAATGGGAAAGACGGAGCTTTCGACGAACGAAACCAGGGCCAGAACCCACAGCGCATAGGGGCTTTCGGCCCGGCGCAGGGTCCAGTCGTATGTGGCGCGCAGCATGATGGGCAAGGTCCCGACAGGGTGGCGGCGGCAAGGCGTCGATGGCGTGGAGCCGGTCACCCGGCCCGCCGGGTCTAACACGCGGACGACGTGGGAACAACGCGATCAACGATGCGCGTGCCGCCCGCCTCCCTTGAAGGTCGGGCCGACTTTGCCTACACTATGGGCAGGTCGGATGCCATGCAGAGGGTCCGACCCTCATGTTTTGTCGGGCGGCCGGTTTCCGGGGCCCGGCGGTTATCATCGCTTCTCTATGGAGGATGATCCATGGCGAGTTTCTCGCTTACAAATCTCTTGCATTCAGGGGCGCATGCTTGCGCCCGTCCTTGGATCACCCGCCCGCGCCGGGCCGCGTCGATCCATCCCCAGGTCGCCCCCCAGGTCTCTCGATCCTGGCCTTTTCCGGTTCATCTCGGGACATCCGGCAGCCGCGCCGCCTCGGCCCTGTCACGGTGCGCTGGTGTCGCGTTCTAGCGCCCCGCCGCCTCGTTCCGCCGTGACCCGACCCGCGCCCGACACGCCCTCGCCTCATAGAGGCTTCGGGGGTGTCGCGGACCTCGCCAGGAGAGACGACCATGAGCGCCCTCACCCTCGCCAAGCTTCCCGCGTTCGCCAGCGACGATGGCCTCGACCGCTACCTCCGCGCCGTGCGCCAGTTTCCGGTGCTAACGCCCGAGGAAGAATACATGCTGGCCCGCCGCTTCCACGATCACGACGACGTGGACGCCGCTCACGCGCTGGTCACCAGCCACTTGCGCCTGGTGGCCAAGATCGCCCTCGGCTACCGCCACTATGGCCTGCCCGTGGCCGACCTGGTCAGCGAGGGCACCCTGGGCCTGATGCAGGCCGTCAAGAAGTTCGACCCCGAACGTGGCTTCCGCCTGGCCACCTACGCCATGTGGTGGATCAAGGCGTCCATCCATGAGTACATCCTGAACAGCTGGTCACTGGTGAAGATCGGCACGCTTTCGGCCCACAAGAAGGTGTTCTACAACCTCCGCAAGATCAAGGCGCGCCTGGGCCTGCTGGACAACCGCGATCTGTCGCCGGACGAGGTCACCCTGATCGCCGGCGAGTTGGGGGTCTCCGAGGCCGACGTCACCACCATGAGCCGCCGCATGGCCGCCCGCGACGGATCGCTCAACCGCACCGTGGGCGAGGACGGCGACCTGGAGATGATGGACCTGCTGGAGGACGACCGTCCCAACCAGGAGGATATCCTGCTCGATCAGTCGGAGACCGGCTATCGGCTCACCCTGCTGGATGGGGCGCTGGACGGCCTGACCGAGCGCGAACGCGACGTGTTCCGCCGCCGCCGCCTGGTGGCCGACCCAGAGACCCTGGAGGACCTGGGCCGTGCCTATGGCGTCTCGCGCGAGCGAGTACGCCAGATCGAGAACCGGGCCTTCGAGAAGGTGCGCAAGGCGGTGCTGCGCCATGCCGCCGACGACAATCGCCGCGCCGCCGACGCCCGCGACCTGGGCGCTGTGCCGGCCTGATCTTCTCTCATCCATCAAGGCGATGGTCCAGACCGGGGTCCCGCGTGGGACCCCGGTTTCGTTGTTGTATGCCCCCGTTGCCCCCCGGGATCGCGATGGTTACACTGGGACCCGAGATACGCCCGGGCGCGGATTGCGAGGATCGATGCCCGCGCCTTCGATCCGTTCGCGCCATGACGAGCCCCCCCATGCCCCCGCAAACCTTGCCCGCGCCACTGAGTCAGGATCGGACCGCCGGTCCCCCCCTGGTTCACGGGCCGGAGGCGGAGCGCGTGGCCCTGACCGTCGACGCGGACATCCGTGCCCTGGTGGTGTCCGACGCGGAACTGGCGCGGTCCCATGTTCAAGTGACCCAGGCCCCCGACAG
>JANQGN010000584.1 GCA_028277295.1 Rhodospira sp. | reverse complement strand
TGTCGCCGCCGCCTTGCAGGACGGGGGCCGCGCCGTGGTCATCGGCACCACCAGCTACGGCAAGGGCACGGTGCAAACGGTCATCCAGCTTCCCAACGGGGGCGAGATCACGCTTACCTGGTCGCGCTTCCACAGCCCGTCGGGCTATGTGCTGCATGGCCTGGGGGTGCCGCCGGTGGCGTGCACCAGCGGCCGCGCCGGTCAGACCGACCCGCGCGTGGTGGACAGTGTGTTGGAGGACTTGCGCACCCATGCCCAACCGATCGCCCGGCGGCTGTCATCGTGGCAGCACACCGCCTACGAGGACACCGAGCGGCGGCGCCAGCTACGCGCCCTGTGCCCGGCCGAGCCTCATCAGATCGATGGCCTGGACGAGGTTGTCGCGCGCCGGCTGATCGCCGACCCGGTGTTGTATGCGCGGGCCATCGGCCTCGTGCAGGCCAACGCGGCATCGCGCCCCTGACACGGCATGCGATTCGAACACGGGCACACACCATATTGTGGTTCCCGAGGCTTTCCGGACGGGCTCTTATACCAGTGGCGGATGAGAGTGACTCATCCGCCGAACCGCACCGGCCCGCTCCCCCACCCGGCCACCCACGACAGTATGCTTGGGGTGGCCGGGTGGGGGAGCGGGCCGGCCACGGACTTCAACGGTCATGGTTAATGACCGTTGGTATTAGCCACAGCGCGAATAGCCGCAGCTGGCGCAGGTATCGCAGCCTTCCTGGCGCATCAAGGTCGGCTGTCCGCATTTGGGGCAGAAGCGCATGCCCGCCGGCACCGTCGGTCCGGCGTCCGCCAGCGCGCCGCGTTCGGGCATCGCGCCCGCCCCGGGGGGAGGCATGCCGCCGGCCGCGCCCCCCCCCATGGCGCGCGGAAGCGCCGATTCGTCCACGTCCCAACCCTCGCCGCCTGGCCCGGTGGCGGCATCCGGTGTGAGGAAGCCGGTCTCGATCATATGGGTCTCGATGACCTCGCCGATGGCCGCCAGCAGCGAGGGCACATAGCGGCCGTGCATCCACTGGCCGCCGCGCGGATCGAACACCGCCTTCAATTCCTCGACCACGAAATGGACCTCGCCGCCGCGCCGGAACACCGCCGAGATCATGCGCGTCAAGGCGACGGTCCAGGCGTAATGTTCCATGTTCTTGGAGTTGATGAACACCTCGAAAGGGCGGCGGCGGCCGTCAGGCGGCACGATATCGTTGACGGTGATGTAGATGGCGTGGTCGCTTTCCGGCCAACGCACCTTGTACGTTCGACCAGGCAGCACCTCGGGGCGGTCCAGTGGCTGGGTCAGGTGCACCACGCGCGCGCGCCGATGGAGACCATCATCTGGGCCGTCATCTGGGGCACTGTCCACAGGCTCACCGGCGTCCGGTGGCGTCCCGTCGGCGACCGGGGACAACGCGCGGGCCGTGGCGCTCTTCGCTGTCGGCGCTGGGGCCGGCGGGCCGTCGTCGATCGGGGGTTCGGGGGTGGCCGCCGGCGCGCTGACGGACAGAACAGCGCCGGTCACCGGGTTGGGGCGGTAGGTGGTGCAGCCCTTGCAGCCGCTCCGCCAGGCTTGCCAATAGACGTCCCGGAAGGCATCAAACGGCAGATCCTCGGGCACGTTGATGGTCTTGGACACCGCGCTGTCCACATGGGCCTGCACCACCGCCTGCATCACCAGATGATCGCGGGGGCTCAGTTCCTGAGCGGTGACGAACGCTTCGGTGGGGGGTGCCCTCTCGCCCTTGAGGGCCTTGTACAGGCGCCAGGCGTGATCGGAGACCGTCTCCTCGCGGCGGCTGCCGTCGTCCTGGAGCACGGCGCGGGTGTACTGGAA
>JANQGN010000534.1 GCA_028277295.1 Rhodospira sp. | reverse complement strand
GCCGAGGAAGCCGGTCAGCACGGTGACCGGAACCGCCTGCTTCGCCTCTGCGGCCAGGTCCCTCGTCATTTGCCGTAAAGGTCGTCGGGCGACACTTCCGGCTGCGAGATGACTTCGATATTGCCGTCCCGGTAGGCGAAGAAAAAGCAGTCGCGGCGGCCGGTGTGGCAGGCGACGCCCTTCTGGTCGACCAGCAGCAGGATCGTGTCGCCATCGCAGTCCCAGCGAAAATCGACCAGGGTCTGCACCTGGCCCGAGCTCTCGCCCTTGCGCCACAGCTTGCCGCGCGAGCGCGACCAGTAGCAGACGGTCCCGGTTTGCAGGGTCTCGGTGATGGACTCCCGATTCATCCAGGCCATCATCAGCACCTCGCCGGTATCGTGCTGCTGGGCGATGGCCGGCACCAGGCCGTCCTGGGTGAATCGGATAGCGTCGAGCGCCGGTGTGGCGGGGTTGACGTCGGGCATGGGTCTCAGGTCCCTTGAGAGGCGGAAAAACGCGGCGGCCCCGAGACGACTGTGTTGAGCCGGGTCGGGCGCGAGGCTACCCTGCACGCGGCTCCAGGCGCGTCAAGAGCATCGATCCCTGTCGGTCAGTCCCCGTGCGCCGCCTGGACGGACCGAAGGAGTCCGCCATGGTTTCGTCGATCGACACGTTCGCTCAACTGTTGGCCCCCCTGACGCCGGAGGTCTTCTTCGCCGAGTATTTTGGCCGCAAGCCTTGCTACATTCCCGGGCCACCCCACAAGTTTCGAGGAACCATGACCTGGGACGTGCTGAGCGACCTGACCAGCATGACCGGAATCTGGTCCTCCGAGTCCCTGATGATGGTGTCCCATACCGAGAAGATCCCGCCGCAGGCCTACTGCGCCGCCGGCGTGGACCGGCGCCAGGCCAGCAGCCTCAACCCGGATCCGGCCAAGGTGACCGCCTTGCTGCGCCAGGGGGCGAGCCTGGTGCTCAACCGCCTGGAGACACTCACCCCGCCCCTGCGGAGCGTCGCCCGGGTTCTGGAGGAGACTCTCAACGCCCACACCCAGATCAACCTGTATTGCTCCTGGGAGAACAACAAGGCCTTCCGTCCCCACGAGGACACCCATGATGTGTTCGCCCTGCACTGCGAGGGAGAAAAGGAGTGGGTGGTCTATGAGGGCATGGCGCCCTTGCCCATCAATCATCCGGACCACAAGCTGAGCCCCGATCAGCGCGAGGCCATCAAGGGCCGGCCGCTCATGCAGGTGACCATGACGCCCGGGGACGTGTTGTACATCCCGCGCGGTCAGTTGCACGATGCCCTGGCACGAGAGGGCTGCGTGCACCTGGCGTGCGGCACCAGCCGCATGTTGGGGATGGACCTGCTTACCCTGGTCTGGCGCATGGCCCTGGCCGACCCCTTGTTCCGCAGCGATGTCCCGCCCGCCCAGGGGGTGGGGCCGTCCGGGGGCCCGGACCAGGCCGCGTTCCTGGGCCAGGTGGGAGAGCATCTGGCACGGCTGGTCGGCAGCGACGCGTTCCGGGAAGCGGTCACCGACCATCAAAGGACCAACCGCGCGATTCGTGGCGACTATCAGTTCCCGGTCACGCCCGAGGACAAGGCCGCCGCCGAATGAGTCCATTATCCCTGCGGTTCCGAGAGTCGGCGCCCGGTGACCTGCCGGCTCTGGTGGCGCTGCTGGCCGACGATGTGCTGGGCACGGCCCGGGAAGACACGGGACCGATCCTGGACCCCGGTTATGCCGCCGCCTTCCAGGCCATTGCCGCCGACCCGAACAATCGCCTGATCGTGGGCACGCTGGGGGACGACGACGCCGTGGTGGCGCTCTGCCAACTCACGGTGATCCCCTGCCTGTCCCGGCGCGGCCGCGCCCGCGCCCAGGTGGAAAGCGTGCGCGTGCGCACGGATTTGCGCGGCCGGGGACTGGGGGCGGCCCTGATCGCCCATGTGATCGGCGAGGCCCGCGCCGCCGGCTGTGGCCTGGTTCAGCTGACCACCGCCACCCTGCGGGCCGACGCCCAGCGGTTCTATGCAAATCTGGGTTTCCAGGCCAGTCATGTGGGCATGAAGCTGGATCTGTAACCAACCAGCACCCGGAAGGCCTACCCCGCCGCCGCCAGTCGCGTGAAGCCGGCGTCCAGGTCGGCGATCAGGTCGGCCGGGTCCTCCAGGCCCACGTGCAGGCGCAGGGACGGGCCGTCATGCGTCCAGGCGCTGGCGGTGCGGGTGATGGACCGGGTGGTGTCGATCACCAGGCTCTCGTAGCCGCCCCAACTGAAGCCCATGCGGAACAGGGTCAGACCGTCCAGAAGCGCGGCCATGGCGGCCGGTGACGGGCCGGCCTTGAGCAGCACCCCGAACAGGCCGCAGGCCCCCGAGAAGTCACGTTTCCACAGGGCGTGGCCCGGGTCCTCGGGCAGGGCCGGGTGCAGGACGCGAGCGACCTCCGGCCGGGTTTGCAGCCAGCGGGCGACCGTCAGGCCGTTGGCCTCGTGCTGACGCAGGCGCACGGCCAGGGTGCGCAAGCCGCGCAGGCCCAGGTACGCCTCTTCGGCGCCCACCGAGTACCCCAGTTGAATGGCGGCGGTCTTGACGTGCTCGAACAGCGCCCGGTCGGTCATGGTGACCGTGCCCAGCATGGCGTCGGAATGGCCAACGATGTACTTGGTCGCCGCCTGGATGGACAGGTCGACGCCATGGTCAAAGGGCTTGAACAGGATCGGGCTGGCCCAGGTGTTGTCTAGCATGACGCGCGCGCCGCCGGCATGGGCGGCGGCGGCGATGGCCGCCACGTCCTGGGTCTCGAAGGTCAGCGACCCGGGGCTTTCCAGGAACACCACGCGGGTGTTGGGGCGCATCAGGGCGGTGATCGCCGGGCCGTTGGCCAGAGGGTCGTAATATGTCGTTTCGATTCCCATATTGCATAGCAACGTGCCACAGAGGCTCCGGGTGGGCCAGTAGACGGAATCGACCATCAACAGGTGATCCCCGGCCTTGAGAAAGGCCATGAGAGCGCAGGTTACCGCCGCCATGCCGGAACAGACGGACACGCACCAGCGGCCCCCTTCCAGGTCGGCGACCGCTTGGTCCAAGGATTGCGTGGTCGGGGTGCCCATGCGGCCGTAGTACACCGTGTCCAGCTTGCGCGCCTGCTTCTCCTTCAGGTCATCCACCGTCGGGAAGGTGATGGT
>JANQGN010000508.1 GCA_028277295.1 Rhodospira sp. | reverse complement strand
AGGAACACCATGACGCCGATCAGCACCGGCACCAGGCGGGCGTTGCGGTCGCGGGTCAGGGGGATATCGGAGCGCATGGCCGGGGGGTGTCCTCAGGGGTGATCCATGCGCCCGCCGTGACGGCCGCCTTGCAAGCTCCCATCGCTGCGCAGGCCGGGGCGGGGCGGCGGCGGCTCGGGCTGTCGCAGCGTCAGGGCGCCGTGCTCCAGTTGGAGGCAGGGGTGGGCGAAGCGGCGCACCAGTTGCTCGTTGTGGGTGGCGATCAGGACCGTGGTCCCCAGTTTGTTCAATTCCTCGAAAAGATGCAAAAGCCGCATGGCGATGCGGTCGTCCACGTTGCCGGTGGGCTCGTCGGCCAGCAACAGGTCGGGGCGGTTGATGACGGCGCGGGCGATGGCCACCCGCTGCTTCTGGCCGCCCGACAGGGTGGGCGGGCGGGCGTCCAGGTGATCGGCCAGGCCCACCCAGGCCAGCAGTTCGGGCACATGGCGGCGGATGTCCGGCTCGGGCACCCCGGCCACCCGGAGCGGCAGGGCGACGTTGTCCATCGCCGAGAGGTGATCGATCAGCCGGAAGTCCTGGAACACAACCCCCAGCCGGCGCCGCAGCCGGGGGAGCAGGCGGGTGGGCGCGCGGCTGACATCGTGGCCGAACAGCGTGACCATGCCGCGCGTCGGCCTGAGCGCCAGATAGCACAGGCCGAGCACCGTCGACTTGCCGGCGCCAGAGCCGCCGGTGAGGAAATGAAACGAGCCGGCCGGCAAGGCGAAGCTCATGTCACGGAAGACCTCGGGTCCCACATCGTAACGCAGGCCGACCCGGTCGAAGCGCACGACGGTGCCGTCCTCGCCGGCGTCCATCCACGGCGCGGCCTCGGTGCGCGCGTTGGTCCGGTCCCACGTGTCGGCCAAGGCTTACCCCCTTGCTTCAGGTTGGCGCGGGATGCGGCGCGGTCCTCGCTCGTGAGACGCCAACGTACGGTGTTCCCCGGACCCAGGGCGATAAGCCAGTGTCGGCCATGTGGTCGCCATCCGTGCTCGAAAGACGCCCGGACGGCGCCCGTTGATCAGCGCCGCTTGTGCCCATTCCCGTCAAGTTCTATAACGAGCCGAGTGGGTCCCGCCAGTCGACGGCCGCATGAAAATAAACTGCCCCAACTGTGCAACCGGCTTTTCCGTCCCCGAAACGGCCCTGGGGCCTCGGGGACGTAAGCTGAAGTGTGTGCGCTGCGGCCATCTGTGGCATCAGGAGCCGATCACCGGCGCTGGCGCCACGGCCAATCCCGCCGTGGCCAATCCTGTCTTGGTCGGTCCCGAGGGCGGCGGTCCCAATGGGGCCACCACGACGGCGCCGCCGCTGGACGCCGGGGAGGCGGGCACGCCTCGCCCTCGCCCGGGGCCGCCGCGTGGGCCGCTGTCGAGCCACCTGGAGGCGGAGGAGCCGGTGCCGGACAGCGCCGAGGCGACACCGCCACCCGCTCCCGATCTGGCCCTCGCCGACCCCCAGCCGCCGGCCCGTGACGAGGACTTCGATCCCGCGCCCGATCCCATCGCCGACGACATTCCCATGGACAGCGAGCCGGACCGCCCGCGTCGTGGGCCGCCGACCGAGGACGAGGGACCGGAACCGGACCTCGACGACATCCTCGCCCGTCTGGGTGAGCAGGAGCGGGAACGCTCCCGCCTTGGCGACGGCATCGAGCCGGATGCCCTGGCGGACGACTTCGATCTCGACGATGACGACCGAGAGGCTCTGCCGGGCATTCTGCGCACCCAGTTGAAGGCCCAGCGACGGGGCCTTCGACCGCCGTCCTGGGCCTCGGCGCTTGTTGTGGTGGTGGTGCTGTTGGCGGGCACGGCCGGCGGGTTCTACCTTGGGCGGAATGCCCTGGTGGGCATGTGGCCGGCGGCGGAGAAGTGGTATGCGGCCCTGGGGATTCCGCTGTCGCGGCCCGGCCTTGGGCTGACCCTGGAGAAGGTGGTGCCGACGCACGAGCTGGTGGAGGGCAACAAGTTGCTGGTGGTGCGCGGCTTCATCACCAACACGAGCGACATGGTGCGTCCCGTGCCGGCGCTGCGGCTGGCCCTTAAGGACGAAGACAAGGAACTGGTCCAACAAATGGTCGCCGCGCCGCCGGCCGAAACGCTGGCCCCCGGCGAGACCACCACCTTCCGCATGACGGTCGAGAATCTCCTGCCCGAGGCCGCCATCATCGATGTGGGCTTCACCGACCGTCAGCCGGAACCGGTGATGGCCCCGGGCACACCGCCAGGCTTAGGGACACCCGTGATTCCGGCCCAGGCCGCCGGTGACAGCGATAGTGGCGGCGACCACGGCGGAGGACAGGGTGGCTCGGCGGCGCCGAGCCACTGATCCACAGGGCTCCGTCAGGACACGGACGCCTTTCAAAGGTCTATGAGCCCGTCCAGAAAGTCACGGAAACCTCAATATATAGTGTGCCTGTGCCCGAATCGCGTGCCGTATGTGGTGTTTTGCATGGCTTTCCGGACAGACAGAAAGGTGAGGTGTGGGGACGGACTCGCCCGCCCCGCCGGTTCCGCTTGGCGAAACGTTCGGGGCGGGCTCGCAGGGACGCGGCTCTGCGCTGCGACGGCTACCATACCACCCTGCAAGGCGTGAACCTCATCGCAGGGCGGTATCCCAAACCGATAGCAACGCCCATCGCCAGGGCGGTCCGCGGCCGGACCGCCCCGGGTTTGCGTCAGTATCGATAGCTTTCCGGCTTGAACGGCCCCTGCTGCGAGACGCCAATGTAGGCGGCCTGCTCCGGGTTCAGGGTGTCCAGCGCGACCCCCAGCTTGGCCAGGTGCAGGGCGGCGACCTTCTCGTCCAGGTGCTTGGGCAGCACGTAGACCTTCTTCTCGTACGTGCCGGGTTTGGTCCACAGGTCGATCTGGGCCAGCACCTGGTTGGTGAACGAGGCGCTCATCACGAAGCTGGGGTGACCGGTGGCGCACCCCAGGTTCACCAGCCGGCCCTCGGCCAGCACGATGATGCGCTTGCCGTCGGCGAACTCGATTTCGTCCACCTGCGGCTTGATGTTGGTCCACTTGTAGTTGCGCAGCGCCTCGATCTGGATCTCGCTGTCGAAGTGGCCGATGTTGCAGACGATGGCCCGGTCCTTCATCGCCCGCATGTGGTCGATGGTGATCACGTCCACGTTGCCGGTACAGGTGACGAAGATGTCGCCGCGCGGCGCGGCGCTGTCCATGGTCACCACCTCGTAGCCTTCCATGGCCGCCTGCAGCGCGCAGATGGGGTCCACCTCGGTCACCAGCACGCGGCAGCCGGCGTTGCGCAAGGAGTCGGCCGAGCCCTTGCCCACGTCGCCGAAGCCCGCGACCACGGCCACCTTGCCGGCCATCATCACGTCGGTGGCCCGGCGCACGCCGTCCACCAGGCTCTCGCGGCAGCCGTACTTATTGTCAAACTTGGACTTGGTGACGCTGTCGTTGACGTTGATGGCCGGGGCCAGCAGCGTGCCCTTCTTGGCCATTTCGTAGAGGCGGTGGACGCCGGTGGTGGTCTCCTCGGAGATACCCCGGACATCCTTCATCTGCTCGGCGTACTTCTCATGCAGCACCAGGGTCAGGTCGCCGCCGTCATCCAGCACCATGTTGGGGCGCCAGCCGTCGGGGCCGAAGATGGTCTGGTCGATAGCCCACCAGAACTCCTCCTCGCTCATGCCCTTCCAGGCGAACACCGGAACGTTGGCGGCGGCGATGGCGGCGGCGGCGTGGTCCTGGGTGGAGAAGATGTTGCAGGACGACCAACGGACCTCGGCGCCCAGCGCGGTCAGGGTCTCGATCAGCACGGCCGTCTGAATGGTCATGTGCAGGCAGCCGGCGATGCGGGCATCCTTGAGCGGCTGGGACGCGCCGAACTCCTCGCGGATGGCCATCAGGCCCGGCATCTCGCTTTCGGCGATGGAGATTTCCTTGCGGCCCCAGTCGGCGAGGCTCAGGTCCTTGACCTTGAAGTCGGTGAACGTCATCGGGAACTCCGGTCGGGAGGG
>JANQGN010000443.1 GCA_028277295.1 Rhodospira sp. | reverse complement strand
CGTGACCACCCCCATGATGGTGCCGTACTCGTCCACGACCATGGTGAAGTGCTCGCGCCGCTCGCGGAAGACCTGGAGCTGATGCAGGAGCGTGGTGGTGTCGGGGATGAACCACGGCGGGGCGGCCAGGCCAACCACGTCCAGGTCGTCCAGGCTGCCGGTGTGCGCCTGCACGGCGCGCAACAGCGCCTTGACATGCAGCACGCCGACGATGTTGTCCATGCGGTCGCGCCATAGCGGAATGCGCGTGTAAGGACTGCTGAGCACCTGTTCGACGATCTCCGAGGCCGGCAGGTCGGCGTCGATCATCACCAGCTTGGAGCGGTGCACCATGATCTCGCCCACCTCGACGTCGGCGAGGTCGAGCACGCTCTTGAGCATGGCGCGCTCGCGGCGCACGGTCCGGCCCCCGGGGCCGGGACCCGTGGCCTCGGCGGTGTGCAACTCGATGGCGCCACGCAACTCGGCGAGCGCGTTGGCGGCGGATTTCTCCTGGCCCGCGTCGGCCTTGAACAGCTTCAGCATCACCTGCACCAGGCCCTGGATCACCCGGGTGATGGGCCAGAACACAAAGGTCAACGCGCGCATGATCGGCGCCACCGTCAACGCCATGGTGTTGGTGTGGGTGAGCGCGTAGGTCTTGGGCAGGATCTCGGCGAAGATCAGCACCATCAGTGTCATGACCATGGTCGCGTAGACCACGCCCGCCTCGCCAAAAGCGGTGATCATCACGCTGGTGGCCAGGGACGAGGCCAGGATGTTGACCAGGTTGTTGCCGAGAAGAATAGTGCCGATGAGTTGTTCGCGGGTCTTGAGCACCTTGTTGACGGTGCGGGCGCGGCTGTTGCCACTCTTTTCCAGTTCCAGCATCAGCGGGCGCGAGGCCGCCGTCAGCGCGGTTTCGGATCCCGAGAACAGGCCGGAGAGGACCAGCAGCAGCAGGATGGCGATCAGCGTTTCGATCATGGTCGTGGGGTCGTGGTGAGGGCGGGGCGAGTGATCATGCCATGCACGAGACAAGCGTTTCGCGCACCGCGTCGGTAGCGACGTCGCGTTGGAGATGGGCACGGCCGATGCCCCGCGCCAGCACGAAGGTAACGCGGCCGGCCTCGACCTTCTTGTCCCTGGCCATGTGGCCGATCAGGCGATCCACGTCCCAGACGCGCGCCGTGTCCGGCCGCACCGGCAGTCCGACGGTGGCCAGATGCCGGCGCACCCGCTCCAGGTCCTGACCCGGGCACAGACCCAGGCGGTGGGAGAGGTCGAAGGCCATCACCATGCCGATGGCCACGGCCTCGCCATGCAGCAGGGCATCGCCGTAGCCGGCTTCGGCCTCCAGGGCATGGCCGAAGGTATGGCCCAGGTTGAGCAGGGCGCGCTGCCCGGCCTCGCGCTCGTCGGCGGCCACCACGGCGGCCTTGGCGCGGCAACTGACGGCGATGGCCTCGGCCCGCAGCGCCGCGTTCCCGTCGAGCAGGGCGGCGCCCCGCGCCTCCAGCCAGTCCCAGAATACCGCGTCGCCGATGAGGCCGTACTTGGCCGTTTCCGCATAGCCGGCCAGCAACTCCCGGCGGGGCAGGGTGCCCAGGGTGTCGGTGTCGGCCAGCACCAGGGCGGGCTGGTGGAAGGCGCCGATCAGGTTCTTGCCGTGGGCGCTGTTGACGGCGGTCTTGCCGCCCACGCTGCTG
>JANQGN010000358.1 GCA_028277295.1 Rhodospira sp. | reverse complement strand
AAGTGGTTCTGTGACCCGCGCATCGACCGCGCCCACCAGCTTCCCGATGTCTTCTTCACCAGGGACGATCAGGCCTTCGACCGGGGCCACATCGTCCGCCGCCAGGCGGTCACCTGGGGCCGGACCTACGCGGACGTGCGGCGCGCCAATGGCGATACCTTCCACACCACCAACTGCTCGCCGCAGGTGAAGGGCTTCAACCGCTCGAACCTGGGCGGGGTCTGGGGGCGGCTGGAAAACATGGTCTTCGATCAGGCGGAGACGGCGCGCCTGATCGTGCTGGCCGGTCCGGTGCTCGACCCGTCGGATCGCGTCTTCCTGGGACGGGACGACCTGGGCCGCGTGCGGGTGCAGATCCCCGCGCGCTACTGGAAGGTGATCGTCGCCCAGATGGACGGTGGGCTGCGCGTCTTTCCCTTCCTCCTGGAGCAGGACTTGTCCGACGTGCCGCTGGAGTTCCAGGTGAGCACCGCGTGGCGGGAGCGCCTGACCACGTTGCGCGCCATCGAGGACGCCACGCGGATCGTGACCTTCCCACCGGAGTTGCATAACGCGGCGGGGGCGTGAGGCGGGGTCCGTCTGTCGGTCTGTGTCACGCCGTCTCGAAGCAGGCCGCGACCAACTGGCGGAAAGCGGCGGCGCGGTGGCTCATGGCGTGCTTGGCCGTGGGCTCCATCTCCGCGAAGGTGAGGGTGTGGCCGCTGGGGCGGAAGATGGGGTCGTACCCGAAGCCCTTATCACCCTGGGGCGGCCACACCAGGTCGCCGAATACCCGGCCCTCGAAGCTTTCCGCGTGGCCGTCCGGCCAGGCCAGGCAGAGCGCGCAGGTGAAGTTGGCCGAGCGGTCGGTCGCGTTCCCCAGGGCCGTCTGCACCCGCTCCATGGCGACCGCGAAGTCCTTGCCCGGCCCGGCCCAGCGCGCCGAGTAAATCCCCGGCGCGCCGTTCAGGGCGGCCACCTCTAGCCCTGAGTCGTCGGCCAGGGCCGGGTGACCGCTAGCGGTGGCGGCGGCGCGGGCCTTCAGGTCGGCGTTGGCGATGAAGGTGGCACCGGTCTCCTCCGGCTCAGGCAGGCCCAGATCCCCGGCAGAGACAACCCGCCTGAGCCCGAAGGGCGCCAGCAGGTCGGCGATTTCCCGCACCTTGCCGGGGTTGTGGCTGGCGACGACCAGGGTGTCTTCGGAAAAACGGCGGGGCATGGGAGGGCTCCTGGGTTCAATACAGGACGGCTGTTCTTGCGAGGCGCGGAGTGATATAGCAGTTTAGGGTGGAAGGTCGTAGCCCGTGATCTGGATTTCTTCGCCTTCACCTCTTGGCGAGGGCTGGCGATGAGGTCTTTTAAAAGGGCATCATTACGTCAACTGCAAGAACCCGGATAGCTCTTCTTCGATCCTGTAGGGTGCGCTCGCGCCCTGTCCGCCTTGCTTGCAAGGCGGGCCGACTTTGGTTGGCGCCGTTTCCCCGACGGGGAAACGGCGGGGGCGTAGCGCACCGTCCCGTGTGTGTGGTGCGCTGCCGGCCGCTCATGCGGCCGCCGAGCGCACCCTACGGATCGCAGCGGACGTTCGCGTCAAGCGCCGCCGGTACTCGGTTGCCTTTATTGGCGCCCGAGCCGAACAGAAGACTCCCGGCCCCTATGCCACCTCGACGAATCCGGCCACCACCTTCTTCAGGCCGCCGGTCTCGAAGTTGACGGACAGCTTGCCGCCGTCGTTGGCCAGCACCTGGCCATAACCGAAGGTCTGGTGAAACACCCGCTGACCGATGGCGATCCCCTCGCCCTCGCCGTCGCGATCGCGCGCTTTCCAGGATCCGGTGGCGGGGGAGACGGCGGCGCGGCGCGGGTGCCGTGTCGCCCAGCCGCCGTGGTGTTCGGCGAACCCGGCGGTGACGGCGCCATAGAGCCCGGTATCGCTGGCCTTCTCGGCGAAGTCGTCGGGCAGTTCGTCCACGAAGCGGCTGGGCAGGCAAGCCTGCCACTGATTGTAGATGCGCCGGTTTGCGGCGAACGAGACGAAGGCTCGCTTGCGCGCCCGCGTCAGGCCCACGTAGGCCAGGCGGCGTTCCTCCTCCAGGGCGGCGTCGCCGGCCTCCTCCAGGGCGCGGCGATGGGGGAACAGGTCCTCCTCCCAGCCGGGCAGGAACACCACGTCGAACTCCAGGCCCTTGGCGGCGTGCAGCGTCATCAGGGTGACCCCGTCCTGCTCCGCCTTGCCCTCGTTCTCCATCACCAGGGCGATGTGCTCCAGGAAGGCGTCGAGCGTCTCGAACTCGGCGATGGCGCCCACCAGTTCCTCCAGGTTCTCCACCCGGCCGGGGGCGTCGGGGCTCTTGTCGGCCTTCCACATGGCCACCGTGCCGCTGTCCTCCAGCACCGTGGCACACAGCTCCGAGGGCGGCAGCCCCGCCATCAGGTCGCGCCAGCGGCCGATATCCTCGACGAAGCCGCCCAGGGCCTTGCGGGCGCGGGGCTTCAACTCGTCGGTGGCCACCAGGTCGCGGGCGGCGGCCAGCAGCGGCACCCCCTGGGTCCGCGCCAGGGCCTGGAGCACCTGAAGGCTGGCCTCGCCCAGGCCGCGCTTGGGCTTGTTGACGACGCGCTCGAAGGCCAGGTCATCGTCGGGTTGGGCGATGAGCCGCAGGTAGGCCAGGGCGTCGCGGATCTCCATGCGTTCGTAGAAGCGCGGGCCGCCGACCACGCGGAACGGAATGGCGCAGGCCATCAGCCGTTCCTCGAATTCGCGCATCTGGAAGGCGGCGCGCACCAGGATGGCCATGCGGCCCAGGCCGTGGCCCTCGCGGCCGAGCGCCTCGATCTCCTCGGCCAGCCAGCGGGCCTCGGCCTCGCCGTCCCACAGGCCGCGCACCTTGACCGGCGCGGCGTCGGGATCGTCGGCGGCGGCTCCGGCGGCGCGCAGCTCCTTGCCCAGGCGTCCGCCGTTGTGGCGGATCAGGCCCGAGGCCGCGCCCAGGATGGGCGCCGTGGAGCGATAGTTGCTCTCCAGGCGGACCACGGTTGCGCCGGGGTAGTCGGTCTCGAAGCGCAGGATGTTGCCCACCTCGGCCCCGCGCCAGGAGTAGATGGACTGGTCATCATCGCCCACGCAGCACAGGTTCTTGTGCCCGGCGGCCAGCAGGCGCAGCCACAGGTATTGGGCGACGTTGGTGTCCTGGTATTCGTCGACCAGGATGTAGCGGAAGCGGCGCTGGTAGTCGGCGGCGATCTTGGGGTTGTCCTGAAGCACCCGCAGGCCATGCAGCAGCAGGTCGCCGAAATCACAGGCGTTCACCTCCAGCAGGCGGGCCTGGTAGCGGCCGTACAGGTCCAGCGCCCGGCGCCCGGCGATGCCCCGGGCATCCTCGGCGGGCACCCGGTCGGGGGTCAGGCCGCGATCCTTCCAGCGCTG
>JANQGN010000651.1 GCA_028277295.1 Rhodospira sp. | reverse complement strand
GCCACCATGCCGACGATTCTTGACATACGCTCAGGACGCACCTGGCATCCTGGCCACCCCGCAGTGGCGGATGGTCCGTGGCCCATTGACGTGGAGTTGCGCAGCCCGCGCTTCATGGCCCCGTACCTGGACTGCGTGGTCGCAGCTTTGGCGCGGCGCCTGGATCAGGGGGACATCCGGACCGCGCGTGAACAGGTCGAACATCTGCGGTTCGTGGTTGCCGACTACGCCGAAGCCCACGGTCTCCCAAGGCCGAAGGGGGCCGAATGACCGCCGCCGTGACGCTGCCGGTCGAACAACTGAGCGCCGACCGCGAGCACCTGAGCCCTTTCATTGAGGCCCTGTTTCGGCACTGTCCGCCCGGCGGATATGTCTCCCTGCGGTCGTTCCGCGATGACCGCGCCGGCCCCGCCGTCGTGGAGCCGGTGCCGTTCACGGGCCTGGACGCGTTGGTCGCGGCGGCGGAGCAGGAGGCAACGCGCGTGGCCAACCTACGTCTGCCCATGGTCTTCGCGCCGCCGCTGGCCCTCTTCAAGGGGCCGGACAAAGCGGACATGGCGACGCTGATGGCCGGCCCTGTGCTGAGCGTGGACATTGGACACCGGCGATCCGACCGCTGCCCTGGAGCGTCTCCAGGCCGTCCTGGGGCCGGCGACCCTGGTGGTTGCCTCCGGGGGAGTTCTGAAGGACCCGGGGACGGGCACCGTGCGTCCGAAGCTGCATGCGCACTGGCGCCTGTCCCGGCCCACCACCGATACGGCGGGGCACGCGACGCTGCGCGAGGCTCGCCGTTTGGCCGCGCGCCTGATCGGGGCCGATCCGACCGCCGCCAGCCCGGTCCATCCAATCCGTTGGCCGGGCAGTTGGCACCGGAAGGCCGCACCGCGCTTGTGCCGCATCGTGGGCGGTGACCCGGCGGCGGACATCCGTCTGTCCGAGGCCCACGCCGCCCTGGCCGAAGTGGCAGGTGAGCGAAGCGAATACCGGTCCTCCACCGTGCCACGCCTTCCCATAGGAGACCGGCGCCTGATGGCGCCCGACCCCGCCGACGCCGTCGCGGCTTTGCAAGCGTTGCCCAACGACACCGACCGGGACACCTGGATCGCCCGGTGTGCGGCGTTCAAGGCCGCCGTGGGCGGAAGCGAAGAGTTCTTACCTGACTTGGTCGAGTGGTGCCTTCAATGGCCGGACAACACGCCGGAGTATGTCCGCTATCACTGCTGGGACAGCATCACCGACAGCGCCGCCGGGTGGCCGGCCCTGTGCCGCTGGGCGCGCGACCATGGTTTCAATGACGCCGAGATCGATTTTCGCACCGACCCGCTGGAAGACATCATCGAAAGCAGGATCGTTCGTGCGACCGGTCCTGAACATCACCAATCTTCTGGCTTTGACGCCACCCCCTTTGTCTTGCGCGACCCCGCCGCTATCCCGCCCCGGGACTGGCTGTATGGACGGCATCTGATCCGGCGCTTCGTCTCCGTCACGGTGGCGCCTGGCGCGGTCGGCAAGTCATCGCTGACCATTGCCGAGGCTCTGGCCATGGCGACGGGCCGGAACGTGCTGGGGCACACCCTGTCCGGGGAACCGCTTCGCTGCTGGCTCTGGAACCTGGAGGACCCGCGCGACGAGATCGAGCGGCGGATTGCCGGCGCCTGTCTCCATTTTGGTCTCTCCGCCGCCGACCTGGGCGGGCGCCTGTTCGTGGACAGCGGGCGCGACCACCCCCTGTGCATAGGCACCACCGACCGCAACGGCACCCGCGTTCACGAGCCTGTCGTTGATGCGCTGGTCGAGGCCCTGCGCCGCCGCCGAATCGATGTTCTCGTTGTCGATCCGTTCGTGTCGAGCCACGGGGTGCCCGAAAACGACAACACCGCGATCGACGCGATCGCCAAGGCATGGGGCCGAGTGGCCGAGCGTGCAAACTGCGCAATCGAGTTGATCCACCACGCGCGCAAGCTGGCCGGGGCCGAGGTGACAGCGGAGTCCAGCCGAGGCGGGATCGCCCTGGTCTCCGCCTCCCGCGTCACGCGGGTGATGAACCGCATGACGGAGGACGAGGCCAGCCGCGCCGGCGTGGACGAACCCCGCCGATACTTCCGGGTCTTCGCCGACAAGCAGAACCTCGCCCCGCCCGCCGAGGCTTCGGACTGGTACCGCCTGGAGTCCGTGCCCCTGCCGAACGGCGACAACGTAGGCGTGGTCGCGCCGTGGCAATGGCCCGATGCCCTGGCCGACCTGACCGCCCACGACCTGCTGGCCGTCCAGCAAGCCCTGGCCGGGAAGAACCTCCGCGAACACCCCCAGGCCAAGGACTGGGCTGGCCACACCGTGGCCGAGGTTCTGGGGCTGAACAGCGACGCCAAGCACGAGCGGGCGCGCATCCGCACCATGCTCGGGACCTGGATCCGCTCCGGAGCTTTGAGAGTGATCGAGGTCCCCGACGCTAAGCGGATGCGCCGTCCCTGCATCGAGGTCGGGGAGTGGGTGGAGCCATGATTTGCCACACCGGGATCGGGGGTGCCTTGCCCCGCCACACCACCCCACCACCCCTTAGGGGGTGGGGTGGGGTGTGGCAGGCACAAGCGCCCCACTGCCACACCTTGCCACACCACACTTCCGAGAGGTGGGGCAGCACCGAGAGAAGGCCATGAAATACACCGAATGCATGATAGCCTGGAACCGGGAGACCGATCAGATCGCGGTTGGTCCCTGGCCCGACCGCACCGGATGGTCCCGAGGCTACCGCATGACGGTCGGCGCGAGTTTCCTGAGCGTCGGGGCAATGACCCCGACCGAACGCGACGCTCAATTGCTTTGCGACTTCCACACCGTCGTTGTCCGTGACCGGGTGCCTGTCGAGGCCGCGCACGTCGCCTTCCTGGCCATCGACGAGTACCGCCGCTTGATCGCGCCGGACTGCCCGGGGGCGGATCCATGACCACCCCCGCGCCCACCTGGGGGCCGTGGTGCCCCAACCTGCCCGACGCCGAGCGAGCGGCCCGGTGCCGCTGCTTGGCCGCGCTGTTGCGGGTTTGGTGCGGGCCGGCCGCTGATCAGGCCGTGGCCGCATTGCGGGCGGCCGAGACCGACCCCGCTCATCTCCCCGCCGCCGCCGAGGCGATCACGCGCTTGCCGACCCGCCCATTCCGCCAGGCTCTGGCCAGCTTCGCCGCACTTCATTCCCCCACCCGGAGGACCGCCGCATGAGCACCCCCGCTCGCGTCACCGTCTCCCGCCCCGCAGGTCCCGACGGCCCCGCCGTGCTGGCCGTCTACCAGGATAGCCCCGTCCCACTGGTGGCAATCCCGCTGACACCGGCGCGCGTCCTGCGCCTCTGTCGCGACCTTCTTGCTGCCGTGGAGCCCGACGAACTCACCCCACCCCCGGCGCCGGCGTCCGCGCTGGACCCGATCCTGACCGGCGCGCGTGCCTGCCAGATCGCGGCGTGCGCCACTCCCGAGACGTGTGAGCTTGCCGGTCTGATCCTTGCTCGAGGCCGTTTTCCCCGTCCACCGGGCCAGCGCATCGCTCTGGAATCCGCCGTCGCGCTCGCCGCCTGCGCATGGGCCTTCGCCCGCTTGGGCGACGAGGCCACTGACGCCGAGACACCGGCCGCATTGCAGACCCTCGCCGCCAAAAACATCGCCGCATGATGGAGACCATCGCCATGACCGCCACCACCCTTGGCCTCGGCCTGGAGCCCGGTCCCGCCGGACACGCCGTCGGCCGCGCTCCGCGCGCCATGACTCGGGACGAGTTGCGGGAGATGGGCCACGAGCCCATGCCCGCGACCAAGGCCATACGACTCAAATGCCTGGACTGCTGCGTCGGCCAGGCCAACGAGGTGCGCCAGTGCGTCGCCACAGACTGCGCTCTCTGGCCGTGGCGCATGGGCAATCACCCATGGCGGGCCGGAGGTAGGGGAGGCCCTGCCTCAGACCATGCCGTTCCCGCCGAAAAAATGGCCCGTGGAGCGCTTCCCGCCGCCAACTCCGACCACCCCGCTACCCTCCTACCCGGGCATGAGGCCGCGTGATTTGTCCCCGTGCAGAGCGGGCGCGCGCGCCGCCGCCCGAAGCCGCTTGATCACCCTGTTCCCTCCCCAGCACGTAAAAGGAAAAGCGCCGTGACCAACAAACCCACGACCGAAGAACACCCTGTTACCTTTCAGCCCGCCAGCCTGAAAATTCTGGCGGACGGAGCACAGTACGGTTTGCGAAAAATCGTCTGGCATTATACAACAAAACACCGTCAGGATCAGGTTCGGCACGAGCGTTACTTCTTCGGGTACGAAAAAATTCGCCCCGGTGACTTCATCATTGTTCGTTCTTCGCCTGTCGACAAGGAGGCGAGCACTGCCGTTCTCATCATAGGCGAGCGCGATTACCTGGACGGCTACATGAACGCCTATTATCTCGTTCCGCCGACGGCGGATCGCGACCTGAACGGCCGTCCTCCGGCTGTCGTGACCTCGCCACCCTCCACCCGCGCCGCGTAACCCCTGGCCCCGGGGCTGGCCACCGCTGGCCCCGGGCGCCTGGTCAGTGCACGGCCGCCTCGTCCTCGGCGCTGTCTTCAAGATCCACGACCTCGCCGGGGCTGACGTCGATCATGGGACGGTTCCCCGCCAGCATGGCGTCAATAGTATCGATCATCTGTTGCAACCGGCCCATGGGCATATGCTCCAGGAACTCGCTCGCGTCCGGGCCGCGAGGATCGCGGAACATGCCGATTTCTTTGCCCAACAATTCGAGAGCCCGCACGCTCGCCCCAGGGTTGTCGCGCGCGTGGTCCTCGGCGATGACCTTCAGCTTCGACAGCACGTACTCCCGGTCGATCGTGGCGCGGGCGATAGCCTCTTCCCGGGCCGGGGCTTCCAGCGACTCTCGGAGTTCGACGACGCGCGCGCGCACCAACGATGTTTTCAACAACCGGCTTGCCGACTGGTCCGAGCCTTTACCCTGGTAACCCGCTAAGGCATAGGCCCTGGCTGGCCGCTCGCCCTTGGCAACGAAACCAGCAAAAAGCTCATGTTTGTGGTTCTTTAGCGCAGGCATTTGCTCACCCTCTGCTATGCCGCGCGGCCGGGAAAGTGCTGGATCGCCTCGGGGTCCGGACAACACTCCCGGTCATGCCGGCACCTCTTCCCGGCGCCTTTCTCCGCCCGTGCCCGCCTGGCCCGCTCCGCCGCCTTCCTGTCCTCGTACCTGGCACGCGCACGGCTCGCCCAGGCCCTCGGCGCCTCGGCGGGGTGCGGGATCACCTGGACTGCGAGGCCCAGAGCCTCAAGCCATAGAAAAACCGTTTGGGCGGTTGGGGTCCGCGAATAACACTCCAGTTGCGACAGGTAGCCACTGGGCATCCCGATCCGCTCCCCCATCTCCACCTGGTTGACGCCGAGCCCCTGCCGGTGCCGAGCCAGGACGGCAACAAGTTCGGGGTATGAGGTGGCCACGTCACCGGGGCTGTCGTCCGGTGCCTCGCCCAAGGCCGGCCCTTGCTGCTGATCGGCCATGCTGTCGCCCTCCGTCTCGGCGCCGAGGATACCGCGCCGCCCGCGCAATGACCACTGCGTGGAGTGTCCATGCTCCTGGCTCCACAGTACCGATGGTGGGGTGGCTGGCCTATTGCCACAACGGACCCGGCTTACAGTCAGGTGAGCCGTAACGCGGGTGTTGGTCCCGCGCGTTGCCCACCCTGGTCTCGTGGATAGCGCCCCGCCAGTACCTGCGCTCGGAGCCGAAGGTATGGTCATCATGACCATGCCCCGGCGCCATGACACTCGCACCCGGGGGTTGCGTCGGCATTGGCGATGGTACTGGCCGCGCGACTTGCGGTGCCGCGCCGCGAGTGGGGCGAACGCGGGCCGCACGACAAAGGCCCCGCTGGTGGGCGGGGCCTTCACCGAGACCCGCGCGGCTTGTCGTCGCCATCGCGGGCCGCCACCCGAAGGTGGTCTTGAGGCACAACGCCGAAGCGCACGCGACCC
>JANQGN010000281.1 GCA_028277295.1 Rhodospira sp. | reverse complement strand
GATGGACCGAGGCACATGACGATACAGGATCTGGCCGCCAAGTACGATCTGCGGCTGCCGCGCTACACCTCCTACCCCACCGCGCCGCATTTCTCGCCGCAGGTCGGACCAGAGACCTACACCCGCTGGCTGGCGGAACTGGACCCGGCGACGCCGCTGTCGCTGTATACCCATGTCGCCTACTGCGACGAGATGTGCTTCTTCTGCGGCTGTCACACCAAGGTGGCGAAGCGCTACAAGCCGGTCGCCGACTACCATGACGCCCTGCTGACCGAAATCGACATGATCGCGGGCCTTCTGCCGACGCGCATGGGCTTCAAGTTCATGCATTTCGGGGGCGGCAGCCCCACCATCCTGACGGCGGAGGACTTCTCTCGCCTGATCCGCCATCTGCGCGAGCGCTTTACCATGCTGAACGGCGCCGAGATCGCGGTGGAAATGGACCCGCGCACGGCCACCGAGGACTACGTCAAGGCCATGGCCGACGTGGGCGTGACCCGGGCCAGCATCGGGGTTCAGGATTTCGAGGACGATGTTCAGAAGGCCGTCAACCGTATCCAGCCCTTTGAACTGGTCGAGCGGGTGGTGGGCTGGCTTCGCAAACACGGCATCATGGACATCAACATGGACCTGATGTACGGCCTGCCGCATCAGACCACCGAAAGTGTGTGCCGGACCATCGACCGCGCGCTGGCGCTGGGGCCGCGCCGGGTGTCCTACTTCGGCTATGCCCACGTGCCGTGGATGCGCAGCCACATGAGGATGATCCCCGAGGACTCCTTGCCTGGCGTCTCCGAGCGCTGGAGCCAGTATCTGAACGGTTCGCAACGGTTCTCGGACAACGGCTATGTGACCGTTGGCCTGGACCACTTCGCCGCCCCCGACGATGAATTGGCCCTGGCCCTCGGCAAGCAAAGCCTCCACCGGAACTTCCAGGGCTACACCACCGACACCGCCGAGGCGCTGATCGCCTTCGGGGCCTCGGGGATCGGCTATCTGCCGCAGGGCTACGTGGGCAACCAGGGTGAGATCGGCGCCTACAAGCGCACGGTTCGGGACGGCACGCCACCCATTGCCCGGGGACTGGCGATCAGCCACGAGGACAAGCTGCGCCGTGCCATCATTGAACGCTTGATGTGCGACCTGGGCGTGGACCTGGAGACCGTGGCCGCCGAGTATGGCGCGTCCGCCAATGACTTCGAGACCGAACTGTCCAAGATGACCGACCTGGAAAGCGACGGCATCATTGTTCGCGACGGTCCCCGCCTGCGCGTCACCGAACTGGGGCGGCCGTTGGTGCGCGCCGTCTGCGCAAAGTTCGACCAGTACCTGAATGTGGGCGAGAAGCGGCACAGCCAGGCGGTTTAGGGGTCGTGTCGGGTGTGACTCGCGTTCGGGCGTTGGATGCGCTCGACCGCCTTGAAGAGGCGGGCGAGCACCATGTTTCGATGGCCGGCGGGCCGCGCCCGGCGGCGGGAGCCTGCCCAGTCGTTATCGCGCATGATGCCAACCACTCACCGGCCCACCCTCATCCTGCTGGCGCCGCCCGAGGACCAGGCGGACGCCAGCGCGCCCCTGCGCGCCGCCGACCCTGATCTGGCCATCGTGCCGGTGTGTGACCGGGGTGCGGTGGAACGAGCGGTTCGGGATCATCCTCGGGGGCGCCTGCTGTCCGTGTGCTCGCCGGTGATCGTGCCGGCGAGCGTGCTGGCCGCGCTGGAGAGGCCGGCGTATAACGTGCACCCCGGGCCTCCGATCTATCCAGGGCTGTTTCCGGCGGTGTTCGCGCTTTACGATGGGGTCACGACCTTTGGTGCGACCCTGCACGAGATGGCGGCCGAGGTCGACGCCGGCCCCATCGTCGCCACCAGCGAGGTGGACATCCCCCCGGACATGGACCGTCTGGGCCTGGAGACCCTGAGCCGCAGGCTGGTGCTGCATCTGTTGCGGCACTGCGCCGAGGCGCTGGTTCGCACCGAGACGCCGTTGGCGCGGATCGACGTTCCCTGGGCAGGTCCGGCGCGGCGGCAAGCCGATTTTGACGGGCTGTGCCGCCTGCCCGAGGACGTGGACGCGGCCGAGTTCCAGCGTCGCCTGCGGGCGGTGGGCGAGGGTCCCCGCCACGCCCTGCGTCTGCCCCGCTTCGGCCGCTGGTTCCGCCTGGAGCCGGCGCATCCCGACACGCCCGTGGTGAAGGCCGGCCGGGTGATCTCCTGAGGTGGTCCGGCAGAATTCGATTGCGCGCCGCCCGAATGTGTGCGCTTACTGACGCCACGGTGCATCGCGCGTGGACGGCGCCACCGCCGAAGGCGATGCACGGTCCGGGCAGGGGACTCGGTACTAACCGGCCAACACCTTGCCTTGTCGCGGGAGTACACCTCCCGGATCTCGTTGCCCTGGCGGCCGTCTGCGCATCCGCCTCCAAGAAGACCCGTCCTCGCGTCCCGGCGCCATCCGCGCCCTCGATCGCGACGACCCGCGAAAGTTCCCGATTGACTCAGTTTCATGACCTCGGCTTGGCCGAGCCCCTCCTTCGCGCCATTGCGGAGGAAGGGTACACGCATCCCACGCCCATTCAGTCTCAGGGGATTCCCCCCCTGCTTCAGGGGCGCGACGTTGTCGGCATCGCCCAGACCGGCACCGGCAAGACCGCTTCGTTCGTGCTGCCCATGCTCCACGCGCTGACCCAGGACCCCCGGCGGCCCCAGGCGCGCGGCTGCCGCGCCCTGGTGCTCGTGCCCACCCGGGAACTGGCCGCCCAGGTCGCGGAAAGCATTCGCGCCTACGGCCGCCATACCCGCCCGACGCTGGCGGTGATCATCGGCGGCGCGCGACCTGGCCCGCAGATCAGGGCCCTGGCCCCCGGCGTGGATATCGTCATCGCGACCCCGGGGCGGCTGCTGGACCACCTGTCCAGCGACGCCGTGCGCCTGGACGGCGCCTCCACCGTGGTGCTGGACGAGGCCGACCAGATGCTGGACCTCGGGTTTCTGCCGGCGATCCGGCGCGTCATGGCGGCGGTGCCCAGTCAGCGCCAGACCGTGCTGCTGTCGGCGACCATGCCCAAGCCCATCCGCGCCCTGGCCAACGACTTCCTGACCGATCCCGTCGAGATCGCCGTCGCGCCCGCGTCACGGCCCATCGAGCGAATCGACCAGTCGGTGGTGCATGTGAGCGGCCCGGCCAAGCGTGGTGTTCTGGTGGACCTGCTGCGCTGTCCCCAGGTCGAACGGGCCATCGTCTTCACCCGCACCAAGCGCGGCGCCGACAAGGTCGCCCGGCACCTGGAACAGGCGGGACTGAGTGCCGCCGCCATTCATGGCAACAAGAGCCAGAACCAGCGGGAACGCACCCTGGGCGCGTTCCGGGGCGGGAAGGTGACGGTGCTGGTGGCCACCGACATCGCCGCGCGCGGCATCGATATCGACGACGTTTCGCATGTCTTCAACTTCGAGCTGCCGAACGTGCCGGAGTCCTATGTCCACCGCATCGGCCGCACGGCGCGGGCCGGGCGTGATGGCATCGCGGTGTCGCTCTGTGATCCCGACGAACGGGGTCTGTTGCGCGACATCGAACGGCTGATCGGCCGGTCCCTGGCGGCGCATGCCCTGTCGTCCTCCGAGTCCGCGGGAGAGGGAGCCGCGACGGACGCGGCGTCCCAGCCTCGGGCGCCGCGTCAGGACCGCGCGCGGTCACGCCGCGCGGTGGGGCGGACGGCGGCCGCCAAGCCTCAGCGGTCGGAAACCGCCGCGACCGATCGCAAGGGCCACCCTCAGGGCGGCGGCGACGCGCGCCCACCCGTGGCGCGGTCGCGTCGCCGCGCCCGCCCGGCCAACGACGTGGCGGGCAAGCCGGCCGGTCGTCCACCGCGCAATGCCACCAACCGCGACGATGCCCGGGAGGGCCTCAACCGAATGCTGGCCGGGACCGGCCGCTGACAGCGGCGGTCTGATCCAGCGCGTTCGTATTTGGCACCAAAGACCGACGCGATACCGGGCGCCGGCGGACCCGGCGTGGTGGCATCGATCCCTTATACCAGCGGCGGATGAGGGTGACTCATTACCGCTTGTGTCTTCGCGCCATGCGGCGTGCCTGCCGCCCGGCCTTGCCGGCCGGCCGCGAGTGGGGCGCACCGCAGGCTCGTATCAACCCGCACAGTCATAAAAAGGAGACATCATCATGATGACGGGTTCCGTGAAGTGGTTTAACAGCACCAAGGGCTACGG
>JANQGN010000151.1 GCA_028277295.1 Rhodospira sp. | reverse complement strand
GGTGACCCAGGCGGCTCGTTTGCTTGGGTTGGTGGCCGCGATCCTGCTGGTCGCGACGACGCCGCCGGCGCTGGCGGTGACGGTGCTGGTGGCGGCGCTGGCGCCGTGGTCCCTGGCCCGCCTGCTGTTCGGGCGCGCCGCCGCGCCACCGGTGCGAGTCCGCCGTGGGCCGGAGGCGCCCCCTGTCGGCGGGCCGGTCGCGGCGCCCCCGCCCCCTCCTCCAGCGACGATCCCGGAGGAGGATGCCGCCTGGGACCCCGCGCCGGTGGCGGTGGTCGAGGCGCCTGCGCTGGCGCGGCCGGCCCCGGAGCCGGGACGGGACGCCGTGGCGCCGGCGGTCGGGCCATTCGGGGCCGACCCGGCGGCCGACGTGGCGCACCTGGTGCCGGCCACGGCGCTGGTTCAGGCCGCGAGCACCGCCCTGGAGGGCGGCGGTGGCGCCATCCTCGCGGTGATCCGGGTCGATGGGCTTGCCGGCATCGCCGAGCATCTGGGGGCCACGGGGGGCGGCATCCTGTTCACCGAGACCAGCGGGCGCCTGGCCGAGGCGCTGCCGGACGCGGCGCTGCTGGCGTGGATGGGTGACGAGACCTTCGCCGCGCTTGTGCCGGTGGCCGACACGGTGACCGACAGGGGGGCCGGCGCGGCGCGGGCGGATGTGGACGACGTCCTGGGGGCCCTTGGCCACGGCCTGGCGGCGCCCTTCGCGGCGGAGATGATCGTGGAGGGGCGGGCCATTTCCATGGAGGATGCCATCCATGTGGAGGCCACCGCCCTTCAGGGCGAGATGCTGCCCGACCTGGTCCAATGGGCGAGCACGGCGCCAGGCGGTTGACGCGTCGCGCGCGCCGGTTTCGGTTCCCCGGGCCTACTCCAGCACCTCCTGAACGATCATCTCCAGGCGCGCCACGTCGTTGACGACCAGGGCGTCCCGTCGGCGCGTGACCAGCCCCTGACGCGCCAGGTCATTGAGCACGCGCGCCACGGTCTCGCGCGATGTCGACACCCGGCTGGCCATGTCCGCATGGATGGGAATCGGGGCGATGACCGCGTGGCCGGCCGAGTCGACGCCGGCGGTGAGCGCCAGGCGGAGAAGGCCCGCCTGCACCCGGTTGTTGGCGCCCAGGGTGGACAGCGCGACGATGCGGTCCGTGGCGGCGCGGATGATGGCGGCCAGCCGCCGCATGACCACCAGGGCCAGGGCCGGATGCTCGCCGAGGACGCGCAAGAAGTGATCCGCGGATAGCGCCGCGATCCAGCAGGGTGTGATCGCCATCACGCTGGCCGAGCGGGGGGCGCCATCGAAGGCCGCCAGTTCCCCGAAAAAGCCGCCGGCCTCGACGTCGTCCAGCGCCACCTCGCGTCCCGAGGCGGTGTAGATCATGATCCGCGCCGTGCCCTCGACAACGAAGTACACATCGCGACTGTCGCTCTCCCGGTCGAGGATCTGTTCGCCGGCATCATGGCGTTTCCAGGCGCACAGGCGCGTTAAATCCCCCTGGGCCGAGTCGTCCAGGTCGTGAAACAACGGCACGCGTCCCAGGCCCGGAGGCCGGGGCGAGAGACCGGTGGTATGCGGCGGGCGCGTCATCATGGCCAGGCGGCGGGCCTCCCCTGTGCGCATCCCGGGTCGTGTCCGGACACAAAAGAGCCAAACAAAGCCACGACCAGGAAGCCAAGGGACCCCTGGACGGTGGCGCGACGATCGTGATCATGCGGCCGAAGGCCCCCTGAAGGCAACACACCCGGCGATCTGGACAGGGCTCCGAACCCGGATGACAGATCCGTCAGGGTGCTCGTCTCCGTTGGAGATCCTTCGCGTCCTGCGGACGCTCAGGATGAGGACTTTCCCTTTTTAAGGGCTTCATCCTGAGAGCCCGTCCGGAAAGTCTTGGGGTGGAGGTGGCGGTAGATCTCCAACAACTTCTCGCAACCTTTTCTCTTGTTCTGATATTCGTCTTTGGTTTCGCCGCTTTCTTTTTCTTCTGTCATCTTCTGTTTCCACTACACCAGGCTTTGCAAACTCATAGTCCACACCAACTGCCCTTGCTCTAGCAATGAGACGGTCATCTTCTAACTGGCTACAATTATTTTCCTCTGGAAGAGATTGCTGTGTTCCCTGCGAATTGCTTGCTCCCT
>JANQGN010000087.1 GCA_028277295.1 Rhodospira sp. | reverse complement strand
CGGCATAAAAAAATTTTATGATCTGGACAAAAAGTTTCAATAGATTTTTGCGCGGCACCTGGGCCAAGGTGAAACCCAACAATGAAACAGGGGTTTTGAAGCCGGGGAGATCACCATCCATGGCCCAGCATATGACACTGGCGGACTGGCTGGCCGCCAACACCGAGGACAGCGAACAGGGGCGCGCGCTGGCCCAGGCGCTCTGCGCCCTGGCCGAGGCCACCGCGCGCATCGGGCACCTGGTCCGAAAGGGACCGTTACTGCCCCATCCCGAGGACCCCGCCTCCATTCGCGGCGCCATCGAGGGCCACGCCAACGCCATCCTGATGGAGGCGGCGCGCACCGCCCCGGTGGCCCATTACGCCTCCGAGGACCTCAACACGGTGGCCATACTCGATGACACGGCGCCACTGGCGCTGGCCGTCGACCCGCTGGACGGCGCATCGAGCATCGATGGCAATGCCACCATCGGCACTATCTTTTCCGTGTTCCCGCGCGCCATCAACCCCGAGGCGTCGTTCCTGCGTCCCGGGGACGAGCAGATCGCCGCCGGCTACGTGATGCACGGCCCGGCCACGGTTCTGGTCCTGACGCTTGGCCAGGGCACCGCCGTGTTCACCCTGGACCCGGACACCACCACCTTCCGTCAGACACAGCCCACCCTGCAAACGCCCGTCGATGCCGCCGCCTATGCCATCAACGCCGCCAACTATCGGCACTGGGACGCCCCCATACGCGCCTACATCGACGACTGCGTGGAGGGCGCCGCAGGCCCGCGCGAAAAGGACTTCAAGATGCGCTGGGTGGCGTCGCTGGTGGCCGAGACTCATCGAATCCTGACCCTCGGCGGCGTGTTCCTCTACCCGCGCGACGATCGTCCCGGCCATGAACAGGGGACGCTGCGGCACGTCTTCGACGTGGCGCCCATCGCCTTCGTGACCGAGCAGGCTGGCGGCGGCGCCACCGACGGCAGCCGGCGTGTCCTGGAGACGGCACCGGAGGGTTTGCATGACCGCGCACCGCTGGTGTTCGGCTCGTGCTCCAAGGTGGACCGGGTGCGGCGCTATCATACCGATCCAGACTTCCAGGACACCGCGGCGCCTCTGTTCGGCACGCGCGGGCTGTTCCGAGCCTGACCACCGGCCCAACGCAGGGCCTCGACAATCAAGCCAAACAAAACGGCCCTGAAGCAGGGAGGGGATTTTTTATGTCTCAGAAGTATCCCATCATCTCGGTGGTTGGCTCATCCGGCGCCGGCACCTCGACGGTCAAGCACACGTTCGACCAGATCTTCCGCCGCGAGGGTGTCATCGCCGCGATGATCGAAGGGGACGCCTTCCATCGCTACAACCGCGCGGAAATGAAGGCCGAGGTGGAGCGTCGCAACGAGGCCGGCGATCACACCTTCAGCCACTTCAGCCTGGACGCCAACCTTCTGAAAGAACTGGAGAATTCTTTCAGGGCGTTCTCCGAGACCGGTCGCGGCCGCACCCGCAACTATGTACACGACACCGACGAGGCCGAGAAATACGGCGTGCCTCCCGGCCACTTCACGGACTGGCGGGACATCGGTGAGGACTGCGACCTGCTGTTTTACGAGGGCCTGCACGGCACCGTTGCCACCGACACCGTCAATGTCGCCCAGTACGCCGACATGAAGATTGGCGTGGTGCCTGTTATCAACCTGGAGTGGATCCAGAAGATTCACCGCGACCGCGCCACCCGGGGCTACTCCACCGAGGCCGTGCAGGACGTGATTCTGCGCCGCATGTACTCCTACGCGCACGAGATCACGCCTCAGTTCACGCAGACCGACATCAACTTTCAGCGCGTTCCGGTCGTGGACACCTCCAACCCCTTCGTGGCGCGGTGGATTCCGACCGCCGACGAATCCCTGGTGGTGATCCGCTTCCGCAATCCCCGTGGCATCGACTTTGCCTACCTGACGTCGATGATTCGCGATAGCTGGATGTCGCGGGCCAACTCCATCGTCATTCCCGGCAACAAGCTTGATCTGGCCATGCAGTTGATCCTGACGCCGATGATCGAGCGCCTAGTGGATCGCGCGCGCCGCGCCCGGAAGCATTGACGCCACCATCACCCGCTTGGAACCGCCGGGGTCGGGCCCGCCCGACCCAGTCAGTGCGGGGCGCCGCGTTCGGCGCGGCCCCCGCCCCGTCAGGGAAGGACCGTCGTCCCATGAGCTTCGACCGTTCGCTGAAGATCGCGCCGTCGATCCTCTCCGCCGACTTCGCCAACTTTGGCGCCGAATGCCGGGCCATCGAGGCCGAGGGCTGCGATTGGGTGCACGTGGACGTGATGGACGGCCATTTCGTGCCCAACATCACCTTCGGCCCGGCCATGTGTAAGGCCATCCGCCCGCACATCAAGACCGTCATGGATGTGCATCTGATGATCGCCCCGGCCGACCCCTACCTTGAGGACTTCGCCAAGGCCGGCGCGGACGTGCTGACCATCCACCCGGAGGCGGGCCCGCATATGGACCGCTCGTTGCGGCTGATCCGCTCGCTGGGCTGCAAGGCCGGCGTGGCGCTCAACCCGGCCACCCATGAAAGCGTGATCGAGCATGTGCTGGACACGGTCGATCTGGTGCTGGTGATGAGCGTCAACCCAGGCTTTGGCGGTCAGAGCTTCATCCCCGCGGCCGTCGAGAAGGTGCGCCGCGTGCGTGCCATGATCGGCGAGCGGCCGATCCACATCCAGGTGGATGGCGGCGTGACCCCGGACACCGCGCCGCTGGTGGCCGGGGCCGGCGCTGACGTGCTGGTGGCCGGCTCGGCGGTGTTCAAGGGCGGCTCTGTCGACAACACGTCCGTCTACGGCGCCAACATGCGCGCCATCCGCGAGAGCGTCGCCAAGGCCCGGGCGGCCTGATCACAGGACCCCGGTCGGCGGAGGGGCGGCCGATCGTCGTCACGCCGCCGGCCGTTGTCAGCGCGTGAACCAAGGGTAGCCCGTCCCGCACGGGCCTCCCCTTGGCGCAAAGCGCCCCAGCGGTACCCCTGAACACCCACCAGACCACAGACGGTATTGTTTCGCGTCACGCCCGAGCGTATGTCCGGGGTGAGAGCTGCCATGCCCATAACGCATATGTGCTGCCGCCACCGTGCTGTGGCGACGCTTCCAGAGCGCGATGCGCTTGGCTATGGTGCCATTCACTGCTTTCTCCCAAACGAGGACATCGCCCATGAGCACGCGATCGGGCCGCCGCCCCCGCGTCCACCTATCGGTGGCTGCACTGGCCCTTCTGCTGCCTTTGGTTTCGGCTGGCTGCGATGAGGCCGGCACGCCGGCCGCCGAGGCCACGACCCCAGACGACATCGTCCGCCCCGCCAAAATGGCCACCGCCCAGCCCGCCTTGGGCATCGAGGTGCACGAGTTCCCGGCCCGCACCGAGGCCGTGCAAGAGGTGGACCTGTCGTTCAGGGTGCCGGGGCTGCTGTCCCGGCTTCCGATCACCGAAGGCGAGTTGGTGTTGGCGGGCGCCCTGGTGGCGGCCCTGGACGACACCGACTTCGCCCTCGCCTTGCGCGAGGCGGAGGTCAGCCTCAAGGGAGCGCGGCAGGACTTCGAGCGCAAGCGGGAGCTTGTGAACCGAAACGTTGTCTCCCGTCAGGCGTTCGATGACGCCCAGACCGCCGTCGACCTGGCCGAGGTGGCCGTGGACAAGGCCCGGCAGGACCTGGACTACACCCGCCTTGAGGCCCCGTTCGACGCCATCATCAGCCGCCGCCTGGTGGAGAGCTTCACCAACGTCCAGTCTGGCCAGCAGATCATGCGCCTCCAGGATGTCAGCGAGATCCGCGTGGTCGCCGACATCCCAGAGCACCTCGTGGCCCGCCACTACGAGGGCAACGAGCCGAAAGTGGAGGCCATCTTCCCCTTCCTGGCGGGACGCAGCTTCCCGATGGCGTTTCGCGAGATCTCCACCGACGCCAACGACGTGGCCCAGACCTACCGAATCGAGTTCGGCATGCCGCGCCCCGAGGACGTCAACATCCTCCCGGGCATGACCGCCACGGTGCGGGCCACGGTCTCGTTCCGTGGACTGCGTCAGGACGCGGTCCGGATCCCGGCCGGCGCCCTTGTGCCCGTGCGGCCGCGTCGCGCCGACACCAACGAGGCCGGCGCGGAGGAAACGGCGACGGGCGACTTCTTTGTCTGGGCGGTCGACGCGGCGTCGGGCGCGGTGGCGCGGCGGCCGGTGGAGATTGGCCACATGGACAACCGAATGGTCACGGTGCTGTCCGGCTTGGCGGCCGGAGAAACGGTCGTGACCGCCGGCGTACACCACCTTCGCGACGGCATGCGCGTCAAGCCCCTGACCAGCGAGTAGGATCGAACCCATGGACGTGGCGCGTGTCTCGATCGAAAAGCCGGTCAACACCTGGCTGATCGTTCTGATCTGCCTGCTCGGTGGCCTTTACGGACTCCTCAATGTCGGCCGCCTGGAAGATCCGAACTTCACCATCAAGGAAGCAAAGATCATCACCCCTTACCCGGGCGCCTCGGCGATCGAGGTGGAAGAGGAGATCACCGAGCCCCTGGAGTCGGCCATCCAGCAGTTGGGCCAGTTGGACGAGATCACCTCTGTCTCCCGACCCGGCATCTCCGAAATCACGGTTGAGATCCAGGATATCTACAAAGGCGACGACCTTGAGCAAATCTGGGACGAGTTGCGGCGCCGCGTAGCCGACGCGCGGGGCGACATGCCCGAGAACGCGGGTTCTTCCCAGATCATCGATGATTTCGGCGACGTCTTCGGGCTCTACTACGCCATCACCGCGCCCGGGTACGCCGACCTTGAGGTCATCGAGATCGCCAAGGAGCTGCGCCGCGAGGTCCTGACGGTGCCCGGCGTGGCCAAGGTGGAAACGGCCGGCGAACCCGATCCAGAGATCCACATTGAGATCTCCCAGGACAAGCTGGCCCGTCTCGGGGTCTCGGTCAGCGACAGCATCACCTTGCTGGACGTCGAGAACGCCGTGCAGCCCACGGGCCTGGTCACCGTGGGCGACGAGCGGGTCCGGTTGTCCGTGGCCGACGCCTTCGACTCGGTGGAGGCGGTTGAGACCCTGATGATCGGAACCCCCGGCAGCACCGCCATGGTTCGCCTGCGGGACGTGGCCACGGTCAGCCTGGGGCGTCAGGATCCCCCCGATCACTTGATCCGCTTCAATGGCCAGGCGGCGGTGACACTGGCGGTGGCGGCCATCGCCGAGGCCAACGTGGTCGAGGTGGGCCAGGCGGTGCGGGCCAAGCTGGAGAGCCTGACACCCTTCCTGCCCGTGGGCGTGGAGGTGCATACCATCTACGACCAGTCGATGGTGGTGGACGAGGCCGTCCAGGGCTTCCTGGTCAACCTGCTGGCCTCCGTTTCCATCGTCATCGGCGCCCTGTGTCTGTTCATGGGCTGGCGGGCCGGGGTGGTCGTGGGGTCCATCCTGTTCCTGACCGTGTTCGGCACGGTGTTCTTCATGTGGCTGGGTGGCATCCAGCTGGAGCGCATCTCCCTGGGCGCGTTGATCATTGCCATGGGCATGCTGGTGGACAACGCCATCGTCGTCGCCGAGGGCATGCTGATCGGCATGCGGCGCGGGCAAACCGCCTTGCGCGCCGCCAGCGAGGTGACACGCCAGACCCAGTGGCCACTGCTGGGCGCCACGGTCATCGGGATCATGGCGTTCTCGGGCATTGGCCTGTCACCCGACACCACCGGCGAGTTCCTGTTCTCGCTGTTCGCCGTGATCGGGATTTCACTGCTGTTGAGTTGGGTCCTCGCCGTGATGGTGACACCGCTGTTCGGTGCCTGGCTGTTCAAGCAAGCCAAGCCCGCCGCCGAGGGCGAGGCGCCGATCGACCCCTATCGTGGCGTCATGTTCTCGGCCTATCGCGCGATCCTGTCCGGGTGCCTGCGCCAGCGTCTGTTGACCGTGCTCGCGCTGGTGGGCGTGACGGTCGCCTGCCTGGCCGGGTTTGGCTCGGTCAAGCAGGGCTTCTTCCCCTACTCCAACACACCGATGTTCTACGTGAACCTGTGGATGCCACAGGGCACGGATATCCGCATCGTCGATGACGTGATGGCCGACGCCGAGGCGTATGTCCTCGACCTTCCCGGGGTGGAGTCCGTGTCCACCTTCGTCGGCCAGGGGGCGGCGCGTTTCATGCTCACCTATGCGCCAGAGGCAGCCAACGCGGCCTACGGACATATGATCGCGCGCACCGAAACGCGGGAGCAGATCGCCGCGTTGATCGACAGGATCCCGAAAACCCTTGAGGCGCGCATCCCCTCGGCGCAGGTGTTTACGCAGCGCGTCGTGATCGGGCCCGGTTCCGCCGCCAAACTGGAAGCCAGATTCGCCGGGCCGGACACCGACACCCTGCGCGCCCTGGCCGGCCAGGCCCTGGCGATTTTCAACGCCGACGGCGGTATCAAGGACATCCGCACCGATTGGCGCCAGCGCGAGAAGGTCATCCGGCCGCTGTTCGCCGAATCCCGCGCCCGCGTCGCCGGCGTCAGCCGTACCGACCTGGCGCTCACGTTGCGCTACTTCACCGACGGCAACCAGATCGCCACCTTCCGCGACGGCGACGAACTCATCCCCATCGTGATGCGCGCGCCCGATGGCGAGCGCGGCGATCTGGCGGGGCTTGGCGACCGCCTGGTGTGGAGTGCCGGCCAGAGCCAGTACGTCCCCGTTGGGCAGATCCTGGACGGCTTCCAAACGACGACAGAGGATACCCTCATCCGCCGCAAGGATCGGGTCAGGACGCTGAACGTCCAGGGCGACCCGACTGGGGAGCAGAGCGCCGCCCAGGTGCATGCGCGCATCAAGGACGCCGTCGAGGCCATTCCCCTGCCCCCCGGCTACACCTTCGAATGGGGCGGGGAGATCGAGGACACCATCGAGGCCCAGTCCGCCCTGATGAGTCAGGTCCCGGTGGGCTTCCTGGTGATGGTGCTGATCACGGTGGTGCTGTTTGGCACGGTGCGCGAGCCCCTGGTCATCTGGCTGGTCGTGCCCATGGCCATCTGCGGGGTGACACTCGGTTTGCTCGGCACCGGCCTCGCCTTCGACTTCATGTCGCTCCTGGGCATCCTCAGTCTGTCGGGGATGCTCATCAAGAACGCCATTGTGCTGGTGGAGGAGATCGACCTGCAGATCGAGGCGCAGGACGACCGTTTCGCCGCCGTGGTCCAGGCGGGCGTGAGTCGTCTGCGCCCGGTGGTGCTGGCCGCCGGGACCACCATCCTGGGCATGATGCCGCTGTTGACCGACGCCTTCTTCGCCTCCATGGCGGTGACCATCTCGGGCGGCCTGGCCTTCGCGACCATCCTGACCCTGGTGGCGGTGCCGGTCTTCTATAGCCTGTTCTACGGCATCACGCCGGCGAAAGGAGCGTCTCGACCGCCGGTCGCGGCGGAGACGGCCGAGATCCCATCCCCCGTGGTCGCGGCGGCGTCGGACTGAGAGGAAAGCGCCAGACTGGTGCGCATCACCTGTAGAAGGTTGGCCCGGGCCAGCGGATGACCACCGCGCGCGGCCTCGGCCAGCCAGCGCACCGCCGCGCGCCGGTCGCGCTCGACACCGCGCCCGTGCAGGTACATCAGGGCCAGGGTGTTCTGGGCGCTGATCAAGCCAGCCTCGGCGGCGACGGTCATCCAGCGGGCGGCCACGCGGTCGTCGCGCGGCATCCCAAGGCCATGGCTGACGAGGATCGCGAGGTTGTGGGCCGCCACCGGATCGCCCGCCTGGGCGCGCGGGGTGAGCAACCGCGCCGCCGCCGCGTGATCACCGGCGCGTAGCGCGCGGGTGGCCGCGACAAGGGTCGCCTCGTCGACCACGCCAGCGGACGCTTGGGCCTCGCCGAACGCGGCATCGACCATGGACGAAGACACCCCGGCATCCACGCTGGCGGCGCGGCGCGGCGCGGCCTGGTCGACGGCGGACCCTGACGCCAGGGCCGCGCCACCCGGCCAGCTCGACAGGTCTTGGGCCAGGGCCGCCCAGGCACCCAGGGTGGCCGCCGGTCCGTCCGGCTCCGGCGGCGGCGTCGGCGTCGGCGGCGTCGGCGGCGCTACGGTGGACCAAGCCGCCGGGGGCCGGGACGTCGCTTCAGGGGCCGCATCCAGCACGCGCCCTTCGCTCGAGCACGGCGCGACCATGGGCCGACACGACCGGCCGGCCGCCCGTATCGCCCGGCACAGTTTTCGGGCGCCGGCCGCGTCTTCCGCCGGCAGAACCAGGCGCGCCGGGCCGTCGGTGATGCCATCCAGGGCGCAGGCCATCGCCATGGGCAGTCCGATGTCGATGCCATTCCGAATAGGGGTCCAGGATGCCCAGGCCGCGCCCTTGGTCGGAAAGCTGCCGAGAACGGCTCCCATTGCGGCGCTGTCGGCGGCGGCCGGCGCGGGACCCACCCCCAGCGCCATCGCGACGGCCAGGCCCAAGGCCCGGGCACGGACACCGATGGTCCACCCAACCATCGCCGGTGCGACGCGGAGAGGGCCGAGACTCGCCGATGTCTTGCCCATGACTCCCATGCTCCCTCGGGCGGATCGATGGCGCACCGCCGTTCTCTTCAAGACCCGCGAGGTCTGACCTCGACCGGCGGGTTGCTCGCGTAGGGTGCGCTCGCGCCATCCCCCGCGCGTTGGCGCGTTGCCCGCCTCTGTCGCGGCGGTCGAACGCACCCTACCCGGCATCAGTTATTCCCTAAGAGTTCATAGCTCGCGGACAAGGAGAAGCCTCGATAGAACAAGATCTGATTCAGGATCAGGTCCAGCGCCTTGCCGGTCTGGGCCAGCACCGTTGTCGGCACATAGACGACCGCGTTGTCCGGCAGCACGAGATCCTCCTCCAGCGCCAGGTCCATCAGCACGTTATGCAGGTTGACCTTGCGCAGGCGTGGCGTACCGCTACCGTCGACATAAAACACTCGAACGTCGGACAATGATCCATCGCCGCTCGGACCACCCGACTGGGCCACGGCCATCAACGTGGTCATCGGCCGGGCGACGGTCAGCACCCCGGGCGTTTCGACGGCGCCAAAAACAAAAATCCGGTCCCCGGCGGCATCGGTCATCAACACGCTGATATCCAGATCCAGTCCGAGCGCATCATAGGCGGCCTGGATACGGTCGCGCATATCGGCAAGGGCGTGTCCCTGCGCCATCAGGGGCCGCAGAAACGGCAGCGTGATGGTGCCATCGCGCAGCACGGGAACCTGTTTGGCCCGCCCCGCGGCGAAGCTGTCGATGTCCTCGGCCAGACGCTGGGCATCGTTGGTCCACTCCTCCAACCGAACGGTGACGCGGGGATCCACAAGCAGGTCGGCGTAGCGACGGCTGACCGTCCGGTTGACCTCCGCCACCGTTAGCCCGACCACCCGCACGTCATCGGTATCCGGCAAGGTGATCCACCCGTCTGGCTGGATCCCGGTGACGAAATCAAGGTCGCTGTCATCCCCGAACGTCACCGCCAGTCGGTCCCCGACATCAAGCCGATACCGCTCGGCCATCGGCCGTTCGCGCACGTGGTACATGATCTCCAGGGTGTCCCCCACGCGCAGTCTCTGGGCCGACTGAACCCGGTGCAGACCGTCGAGAACCGCCTGCCGCATGGCCGCCTTGCGCTCGGGATCGATGTCCTCGAAGTAGACCGGCTCGCCGCCATGACCCAGGTCGTAGGAGCGCTCGGCGCAGCCCGCCAGCACCAGCAACCCCGCCAGCCAGAGAACACACGCCAGAACGGTCGCGCCACGCCTGGACCATCGCAAACACGCACCCTCGCCGTTTGACCGGGCACCCCGGGCAACGGCAGCATGTCCAACCTCAACCCCAAGCACTCCGGACGGCATGGCGTGTCCTGGCTGATGGTGGCGTGGGCGTGGGCGCGGGCTCATCCCACCCTAAGTCTGTCTGGAAAGCTGTCCGAAACACCATATACGGCGCGCGACCAAGGCACAGACACACAACATATTGAGGTTGCCGAGACTTTCCAGACGGACTCTAACTGCTTATAGAGTACCTGAACAAACACTAACAGGATATTGAAAAAATGCACTATTTTACACGGAAGCCATCACGGCATGGATCGCCCCCGCCCGCTGGCACGCCCGGCGAGTCCCGATCGTCTTCTTCGTCCCGCCGTTTTCTCTGGTATGCTGCCGCGAGGCGTCAGGCGGCACCGGGTCGGCATCGTGGCGCACGCCCATGACCTAGAGCATGTTGCGCGACTTCTGAGTGTCTGTCCGGAAAGCCTTGCAAAGCGCCACATACGGTATGCCGTTCGGGTGCAAGCACACAATATATTGAGGTTCCCGAGACTTTCCGGACGGGCTCTGAATCGCCCAACATGCTCCAATGATTTGTTTTTCAAGCAAATCGTCGTCGCGATCCGTGCCAGGTCGTTCGGGATTTGCTCTCGTGTTTACATTTGGCGCACGGCCACGGTTGAGACGAAAACGGTCCGCGATCCGGTTCGGCGTCGCTCGGGACGTGCTCTTGCCGCCCCCGCCTCGCCCGTCCCAGGGAACGATCATGCCGAACCGATCCGCTGCTCTCGTTTCCCGGCTCGGCCACCTTCTCGGGGACCGCGACGGCCGCCCCGCCGACGGTCGGTTTCTGTTGTTGCGTGGGGTGGTCGACTTCAGCGCCCGCATCGCCGGCGTGGCGCTCATTCTCGTCTGGACACTGATCCTGGTCCGCCTCCTGGGACCGGATGACTACGGACGATACGTCTACGTTCTGTCGATTACATTTTTCGTCTCTTTGATTGGCGGGCTCGGTCTGCCCACCGTGTCCAGCTACTACGTGGCCCGCTATCGCCGAACCCGGCGCGGCACCCGTTTGCACGCCTTCCTGATCGTGGCCACAACCCTCACCATCACCGGCACCCTGCTAGGGGCGTCGGGGATCTGGCTGGTCGTCACCCTGGCCGGAGGGACCACGTTCAAGCCCTTCGACCTGGTCGCCGTCCTGGCCTTCTCGGTTGGCGCGGCGCTGGTGCAACTTTACGCGCTGACCAACCGTGCCCTGGAACGCACCACGGTCGCGGCCTACGGCGAGCAGGTGCTGCAACGGGTGTTCGCCTTCGTCTGCATCGGCCTGCTTCTGCTGCTCGGCTTCAGCGCCACCCCAAACCTCGCGCTTTATGGCAATGTCATCGGTGCCCTGGGCGCGGCCGCGGTGATGATGGCGGCGGCGTTCCACCGCGCGGAGCGCGGCCCGGTCAATGCCCTGGCCGCCCGACGTTGCGCGCGACTGGTGCCGCGCTGGATGGGCCGGGCCATGGTCATGATGGTCACGCCGGTGTTCTTCCTGGTCCTGTCGGAGACCGACATCCTCATGCTCGGCGCCTTCGCCACCCCGGCGGCGGTGGGCATCTACCATGTGGCGCGACGCATCTCCGGCTTCATGAGCTTCTTTTACACCGCCGTGGTGGCGGTCGGTCTGCATCGCTTTGTCAGCGCGCACATGGACCAGGACACCAGGCGCCTGCGGTCGCTGGTGCGCACCATGGGTTTTCTGGGGCTCGTGCCCGCGGCCGGCCTGTGGCTGGTGTTCCTGTTTTTCGGACCCTGGCTGCTCGGCATCTTTGGGCCGGAGATGACCGCCGGCCAAGGCGTTCTCATGATCATGGCAACCACCTTCCTCCTGGAGATGGCCATGGGGCCGGCCACGGAACTGCTGATGATGACCGGCCATGAACAACCGGTCAGCCGCATCAACATGATTTTCGCCGTGGTTAACGTCGCCCTCAACGCCGCGCTGGTTCCGGTCTTCGGCATGGAGGGGGCCGCGATAGCGACAGCGCTGGCGGTGCTGCCCTGGAAGGCAACCTTGATGGTTTTCGCCTGGCGAAAGCTCGGTGTGGCCACGACCGCCTTCCCGCTGCCAGGACCGGTGGCGCGCCGGCTCGGCGCGGAGGCTTGAGGTCAAGACTCACCATAGCACGCGAACATGTACGCAAGAGAAATACCATTAAGGTTGAGAACCGATCCGAAAAAATCGGTGTGAGGGAACGGCGCTTGGCGTAACAACCTTGACGCATTCATGCGTGGGGAACTATTTCGGAAATCCTTGGCAAACCGTCATGGTCCACAGGGCACAATGAGGGTATACTTGCTGTACCGAACTGGCGCTGTTGGCGTGTCGGGCAGGGACGATCCGCGATGGTCGCCTGTGCGTTGGGCGGGAGTTCCGAAGAAACGAGCCGTCGCCCGACAACAGAGCACCAAGACGTGAGCGGCGCCCGTGGCTCAACCGCCGTCGGGTCGGTCATGCCCCTGGAACGGCGGCTTGCAAGACGACTTGAAAAGGGTCGTGATACGATGGATGGCATGGCCCAGAAGGGGCGGATGGCGGCACGCGGCCCTCTGTCACCCGAGCAGGAGACCGTGAACCACCGGCTGCAGAACGCGCCTTCCATTTCTCGATGGACCAATCATCAGTTGTTTTGCGTCATCGTTCCCCTGATCGACTTCGCGCTGATCGTCGGCGGCGCGTATGTGACCCGAATCCTGCATCTTGAGGTCGTTGTCGAGGACCTGTTGATGCCCGCCCTGACCGCCTTGCCGCTGGGGATCCTGGGGGGCGTGCTGTTCCTGCTGACCGCCAATGGGGTGCGCCTGTACACCTTCAAGAGGCTCACGCGCACCGCGTCCAATGCCCTTTGGTCGCTGGCGGTGTGGGGGGCCTGCTTGCTGGGCATGAGCGCCCTCGGTTACCTGTTCGCCCTTGGCGACAGCTATCCGCGTACCTGGACCCTGGCCTGGGCGACGTTGGTCGCGGTGGCCCTTGTTGTCTCGCGGATCGTTCTGCGGGTCGCGATCCTTTGGGCCACGCGGCGCGGACTGTTTCGCCGGCGCCTGGCGGTGGTCGGCGCCACGCCCCGGGTGATCGATCTGGTGGCCGGGTTCGCCGACGAGAATCCCGAGGCCGACTACGAGGTGGTGGGCATCTTCGATGACCGCATCAACCGCGTCCCGCCCCGGGTCAGCGGCATTCCGGTATTGGGCACCGTTGATGACCTTTTGGACTACTGCCGGCGCCAACTGGTGGACGTCATCGTGATCGCCCTGCCCTGGGCGGCGGAGGGCCGCAACGCCACGATTGTCCGCCAGCTTCGCGAGTTGCCCGTTGACATCTCCCTGGTGCCCGACCTGGACACCTCGCTGTTGCCACCGCGAGGGGTGTTGTGGTTGGGCGAGATCCCCACCATGCTGGTCAGCCGCCGGCCCCTGACCGACGAGCAACTGACCATCAAGTGGCTTGAGGACAAGGCGCTGGGCCTGATGTTGCTGGTGTTGGCCGCACCGCTCATGCTGATGGCGGCGCTGGCCGTGAAGCTCACCAGCAAGGGACCCATCCTGTTCGAACAGGAACGCTTCGGCTTCAATCAGAAGACCATCCGGGTTCTCAAGTTCCGCTCCATGTACGTGGACAAGGGCGATGTGTCCGGCCAGCGGCGCACGGTGCGCAACGATCCCAGGGTGACGCCCGTGGGCCGCATCATCCGCCGCTTCAGCATCGATGAACTGCCTCAGTTGTTGAACGTGCTGAAAGGGGACATGTCCATCGTCGGGCCGCGCGCCCATGCCGTGGCGATGACGGTGGGCGGCCGCTATTACGACGAGGTGGTGGCGGAGTATGCCGCCCGCCACCGGGTCAAGCCGGGCATCACGGGGTGGGCGCAGATCAACGGATCGCGCGGCGAGATCGAGAACGTGGCGCAGGCGGAGGAACGTTTGCGCTTTGATCTGTACTACGTCGACAACTGGTCCCTGTTGCTCGACCTCAGGATCATCGCCATCACAGCGTTCCTGGTTCTCTTCGACCGCCAAGCCTATTGAGGGCAAGCCTACGGGTCGTCGGGGCGACCGCGCCCCGCGCGCAGCTTGTCCCAATAGGCCAGCCGTTTACGGATCTCGCGTTCGAAGCCCCTATCCGGGGGATCGTAGAAGCGCTGGCGCGCCATGCCCTCGGGGAAATAGTCCTGCCCCGAGAAGCCGTCCGGGGCATCGTGATCATACTGATAGCCCGCCCCATACCCCAGGTCTTTCATGAGCTTGGTGGGCGCGTTGAGGATGTGGGACGGCGGCATCAGGCTTCCGGTGCGCCGGGCCGCCTTGAGAGCCGCCTTAAACGCCGTGTAGGCACCGTTGCTCTTGGGCGCCGTGCCCAGGTAGACGACGAGTTGGGCAAGGGCTAGATCGCCCTCGGGGCTGCCCAGGCGGTCGTAGGTCTCCCAGCAGGCAATCGCCTGCCCCACCGCGCCCGGGTCGGCCAGGCCCACATCCTCCACGGCGAACCGGGTCAGGCGCCGCAGGATGTAGGCCGGGTCTTCGCCACCATCCAGCATGCGCGCCAGCCAGTACAGCGCCGCATCGGTATCGGATCCGCGCAGCGACTTGTGCAGAGCGGAGATAAGGTTGTAGTGCTCCTCCCGGTCCTTGTCGTAGGCCGGGGCGCGGCGTTGCACCGCCCGCGCCAGGGCGTCCGGGTCCAGGGGCGCCATCCCGCCATCGCCAGCGGCCTCCCGCAGCGCGACCAGCGCCTCGGCGAGTGTCAGCAGGAACCGCCCGTCGCCGTCGGCCATGGCCCGCAGGGCGGTCCGTCCCTCCTCGGTCAGCGGCAAACCTTGACCGGTCAGGGTCTCCGCCCGCGTCAGCAAACGGTCAAGCGCCGCGTCGTCCAGGCGCCGCAGCACCAGCACGCGCATACGGGACAGCAGCGCGCCGTTCAGTTCGAAGCTCGGATTCTCGGTGGTGGCGCCGACCAGCACCACCGTGCCGTCTTCCACATAGGGCAGAAAGCCATCCTGCTGGGCGCGGTTGAAGCGGTGGATCTCGTCCACGAACAACAGCGTGCCGCGCCCTTCCCGGCCGCGCCGTTCCCGCGCCGCCTGGAACACCTTGCGCAGGTCGGAAACCCCGGAGAACACCGCCGACAGCGGCTCGAACCACAGGTCAACGTGATCAGCCAGCAGCCGGGCGATGGTGGTCTTGCCGCAGCCGGGGGGGCCCCAGAAGACGACGGACCCAAGGCGGCCACTCTCCAGCATGCGGCGCAACGGCCCGTCCGGCCCCAGCAAGTGATCCTGCCCGACCACCTCGGCCAGATCGCGCGGCCGCAGGCGGTCGGGCAAGGGCCGCGAGGGATCGTCGGCGGGGACCGGGCCAGGCACGGCGGATGGAGTCGGCGGTCCCGAGCCGAAAAGGTCGTTCATCCGCCGATCACCACCCTGAGGGTCCGTCCCTCGCGCCACAGCTCCAGGCGCCACGGCGGGCGGGCGCGCTCCATCAGGCGGGCCAGGCCGCGCACATCGCCTGGCTCACGCCCATTGACCGACAGGACCACGTCCCCGGGCCGCATCCCGAACCGGGCCGCGCCGCCGCGCGGATTGGTGCGCAGCACCACCACGGGGCCGGCATCGGAGGGAATGCGCAGTTCCTCCGCCAGGGCCGGGTTGAGGTTGGCCACCGTCACCCGATCCAGGGGATGGCGACCGCGCAGTACGGTGGGTTCGCGAGGCGGGTCCTCGGGCGGCGGACGCAGGGTCACCGTCAGGTCCCGGGCACCGCCCCGACGCCACACGGTCAGGGTGACGTCCGTGTTTACCGGCGTGGTGGCGATGCGATAGCGCAATCCCTCCTCGTCGGTCACCGGACGCCCGTCCATGGCCAGGATCACGTCGCCCCGGCGCAACCCCACCCGCGCCGCCGGACTGCCCTCCAGCACCTCGGCCACCAGCACGCCAGACGGGCGTTCCAGCCCAATCGAGCGGGCAATATCGTTGGTCACGGTCTGTCCGGTGGCGCCCAACCAGGGCCGCCGCACCCGTCCCTCCTCCAACAGGCTGTCCATCACCACCCGGACCATCGCCACGGGGATCGCGAAACCAATGCCCACGTTGCCGCCATCCTGGGTGTAGATGGCCGTGTTGATCCCCACCAGCCGCCCGGCCATGTCCACCAGGGCGCCGCCGGAGTTGCCGGGGTTAATGGCCGCGTCGGTCTGAATGAAGGATCGGTAGTCGGTCAGGCCCACCGACGTCCGGGCCAGGGCCGAGACGATGCCGCTGGTCACGGTTTGACCGACCCCAAAAGGGTTGCCGATGGCCAGGACCAGGTCGCCCACCTCCAGGGAGTCGGACTCTCCGAGTGGCAACGCCGGCATGGGATCGCGCCCCGCATCGATGGTCAGGACGGCCAGGTCCGTCCGCTCGTCGGTCCCCACCAGGCGGGCATCGAATTCGCGCCGGTCATGGAGCACCACGGTGATCTCGTCCGCGCCCTCGATCACATGGCGGTTGGTCAGGATGACACCATCGGGGCGCACGATCACGCCCGAGCCGAGGGCGTTCTCCACCCGCTGGCGCGGCATGGACGGGCCGAAGGGCATCCGCTCGCCAAAGAAGTGACGGAAGACGGGATCGTTGAACAGCGGCGGCACGGTTCGGGTGCGCACGATTCGCCGGCTATAGATGTTCACCACCGCCGGCGCCGCCGCGCGCACCACCGGGGCGAACGACAGGCTGATTTGATCGCGGCTGCTGGGCACGTCCTGCGCCAGCGCCATGTCAGGCGCCGCCGCCAACACCGGCACGATCAGCGCCAGCGCCAGCGCCAGCAGCCGGCTCGCTCCACCGCATCCACACCCGTCCCGATCGCGGGTCCCCCGTCCGAGAACCGAGGCCAGCTTTCGGAAGAGGCGAGAGGATCGGGCAGACAGGGTCATGGCGCATGCTCCGTTGGCGACAAGCCGCCGGCCGGGCCGTGACGGCGATTGTCCGCAGATCTAGGACGCCGATGGGGATGGAGCAAACGCTTCAGTCGAACGAGTCTCCGTGATCATCTGTTTCAATCGTCGGTTGGTGAAACCATGACAGATTTTTCACCAAACGGCCATACCCCGGTTATGGATCCCGCGCCACCATACTGTGTGAGGACAGCGATCCCCACGTTGTCCTCCATCCCCCCACCGGCGGCACGGATCCCCCTCCGTGCCGCCGGACCACGTTTCGGACCAGGTCCCGCCCGGTCCCCTGAGCCTGACGCTCCGCATCATTCCAGGGCGACGAGCCCAGGTTAACGGACAGAGGTACGCGAGACGATGGAGGTCCCTCCGCTCGCTCGGGATGAGGTTATCTGAAGTATATTAACCTCATCCTGAGCGCCTGAAAGGTGCGAAGGATCTCCATCGAACGTGCGGACCGTTGCCCGCGTTA